>CBDTWX010000522.1:0-4097 GCA_965364305.1 uncultured Thermoanaerobaculia bacterium | reverse complement strand
GACGACTGCCGCTGCCGCTGTCCCCGCCCCCGCCTGGGGCCCGGCATCCCGCTTCTTGGCGATGCCGGGTGCTGGTCACTGGGTGGGTGGATCGAGCATCCAGCATCGGTCGGTTGGGTGTGTGGATCGAGTCTCATATCCAGTCGTTCGCCGCGGTCACGGTAGAATGCGGGGCACGAGAGAGGGAGGCCGGGGGGTTCCATGAGCCGTGAGGTCGTCGATCGGTTGAGGGAGCGGTTGGCAGCGAACCGTGCGGGTGGGGGACAGGACAAGATCGACCGCCAGCATGCACAGGACAAACTGACCGCCCGCGAACGCATCGAGCGGTTTCTCGACGAGGGCAGCTTTGAGGAGACCGACGCGCTGGTCGAGCACGGCTGTACCGATTTCGGGATGGACGAACGCAGGATTCCCGGCGATGGCGTGGTTGCGGGCCATGGCCGGGTCAACGGACGTCCGGTCTTCGTTTTTGCCCAGGATTTTACGGTCTTTGGCGGATCTCTATCCGAAGCGAACGCCCGCAAGATTTGTAAAATAATGGATTTGGCGATGAGGGTTGGCGCGCCGGTCGTGGGTCTCAACGACTCCGGAGGGGCGCGCATCCAAGAGGGGGTGGCGTCGCTCGCGGGGTATGCCGATATCTTCCTGCGCAACACACTCGCCTCCGGGGTGGTGCCGCAGATCTCGGCCATCATGGGGCCCTGCGCCGGCGGTGCGGTCTACTCTCCGGCGATCACCGATTTCGTGTTCATGGTCGAAAAAACATCGTATATGTTTGTCACCGGGCCCGAGGTGATCAAAACGGTGACTCACGAGGAGGTGACCAAGGAAAAGCTCGGCGGCGCGATGAGCCACAACTCGGTCTCGGGTGTGGCGCACTTCGCCTCTGCCGGTGACACCGAGTGTTTGGCACTGATTCGCCGCCTTCTTTCGTATCTGCCGTCCAACAACGCCGAGCGTCCGCCCATCGTCGCGACCGATGACGCGCTCGATCGCGAGATTCCCGAGCTCGATGATTTCGTGCCGACCGACCCCAACAAGCCCTATGACATCACCAGGCTGATTCGCTGGGCGGCGGACGATGGGGGATTCCTTGAAGTTCACCAGCACTTTGCGAAGAACATCGTCGTCGGTCTGATGCGTCTCGGCGGTCGGTCGATCGGGGTCATCGCCAACCAACCGGCGCATCTCGCCGGAGTCCTCGATATCAACGCGTCGGTCAAGGGCGCACGGTTCGTCCGCTTCTGTGACGCCTTCAACATCCCCTTGTGGATTGTCGAGGACGTGCCGGGCTTTCTGCCTGGAACCGAGCAGGAGTGGGGCGGTATCATCCGTCACGGCGCCAAGCTCCTCTTCGCGCTCGCCGAGGCGACGGTTCCCAAGGTCACGGTGATCACCCGAAAGGCGTACGGCGGTGCCTACTGCGTCATGGGTTCGAAGCACATCCGCACCGACCTCAACTTCGCGTTCCCAACCGCGGAGATCGCGGTCATGGGTTCGCAGGGCGCGGTCAACATCCTCTATCGCAGCGAGATTCAAAATGCGGACGATGCCGCTCAGGAGCGCGCGGAGCGGGTCCGTGAGTATCAGGAACTCTTCGCCAACCCCTTTGTGGCGGCGGAAAAGGGCTATATCGACGAGGTCATCGTGCCGCGGCTCCTGCGCCGCAAGCTGGCCACAGCGTTTTCCCTGCTGCAGACGAAAAGGGACACGATGCCGGCCAAGAAGCACGGGAATATACCTTTGTAGGAATTAGGGATTAGGAATTAGGGATTAGGAATGCCGAACCCACGCCCGAGTCAATTCGGAATTCGGAACTCGGAATTCGGAATTCCACCCACCCACCCGCTCTCCGTAGAACGACGAAAGGGCGCGTCGTGAAGCTCCTGATAGCAAACCGGGGTGAGATCGCCGTTCGGGTCATCCGTGCCTGCCGCGAGATGGGAATCGGCACGGTGGCCGTCTACTCCGAGGTCGACCGTCTCTCACCGCACGTCCTGATGGCCGACCAGAGCTTTCCGATTGGCCCGGCCGAGGCGTCGGCGAGCTATCTCAACATGGATCGGCTGATCGAAGTCGCCTCACAGAGCGGCGCCCGCCTGCTCCATCCCGGGTACGGTTTTCTCGCCGAGAACGCCGAGTTCGCGGAGAAGGTCGAAGCGTCCGGGGTGACCTGGGTCGGTCCGCCGCCGTCCGCGATGAGAATCATGGGCTCGAAGACCGAGTCGCGGAAGTTGGCCGCCGAGGCCGGAGTGCCGCTCATCCCGGGGCTCATGAAACCCATCGAGGATCTTTCGGAGCTCACCGCCTTTGTCGATCAACACGATCTGCCGGTTCTGCTCAAGGCGGTGGCCGGCGGTGGTGGTAAAGGGATGCGCACTGTCACGGAGCGGTCAGAGCTTGCGGGCGCCTTCGAACGGGCGTGCTCCGAGGGTCAGGCCTATTTTGGAGATCCCCGGGTCTACGTGGAGCGTTTGATCGACCGACCGCGCCACGTCGAGGTCCAGATCGCGGCGGATCGAAACGGTGCGGCCGTCTTTGTCGGTGAGCGTGAGTGCTCGATCCAGCGCCGCCATCAGAAGGTGGTTGAAGAATGTCCGTCGCCGGTTGTCGGTCCCGAGCTGCGACAGCGTTTCGGTGAGGCGGCGTTGGCCATTGTTCGGGCATCCGGATATCACTCCGTGGGAACGGTGGAGTTCCTTCTCGACAGGGACGGAGAATTCTACTTCCTCGAGATGAACACGCGGTTGCAGGTGGAGCACCCGCTGACCGAGGAGGTCTACGGGGTCGATCTGGTACAGGAACAGATCAACCTCGCCCTTGGCGAGCCCCTGTCCTTGCGTCAGGAAGACCTGGTGCCGCGCGGTCACGCCATCGAATGCCGCGTCTATGCCGAGGACCCCCTCAGAGATTTCGCGCCGTCGCCGGGCCGGATCTCGCTCTGGGTGAGGCCGGGCGGACCCGGAGTGCGTCTCGACTCCGGTGTATTGGCTGAAAGCGTGGTCCCGCTGGAGTATGATCCGATGCTCGCCAAGCTGGTGATCTGGGCCCCCGATCGCGCATCGACGGTGCAGCGCCTTCACCGGGCGCTCTCCGAGTTTCAGGTCCGTGGCGTATCGACGACCCTGACCCTCTTTCGCGCACTGGTTGAGATGGAGGCGTTTCGGAAGGCCGACTACCACACCGGTTTCCTCGACGACCTCCTCGCCTCGGGCGACCTCAAAAAGCTCCATGGCGACCAGGATCCCGAGGCGGAGTATGCGGCGGTGCTCGCCGCAGCGTGTCTCGCGACGGTCTCGGCTGGACGCCTCCCCGACGGTCTTTTCGATCACGGCGACGACAGCACGTGGTGGCGTGAAGGAGCGCGAGAGCTCCATGGAAGGTTCCCACGATGAGGTGGGTCATCCGCGGCGGCGGAGAGACACGCGAGGTCGAGGTGGAACGCCAGGGAGAACGCTTCGAGGTGGAGATGAGCGGTCGTCGCCTCCCGGTCGATTTGATCCGTCTCGATGGAGCGATCGCCTCTCTTCGTTTTCCGGAGGATGGTCGCAGCTATCAGATCACCTACCAGCAAAGTGGCAATGGCGAGTGGCGGGTTTCGGTCGGCCAGCGGGAGTTCGACC
The DNA here is from genome assembly GCA_965364305.1 of uncultured Thermoanaerobaculia bacterium. Lineage (GTDB taxonomy): Bacteria > Acidobacteriota > Thermoanaerobaculia > Thermoanaerobaculales > Sulfomarinibacteraceae > Sulfomarinibacter. The sequence goes on along the minus strand of CBDTWX010000522.1, from coordinate 474 downwards.
TTTCGGTGCTCACGCCGGCTGAAGCGACGGAGTTGGCTCGCGTCGATCGCGATGCCGGACCCAGCCGCCTCACCGCACCGATCCCCGGCAAGGTCGTGGCGGTGAAGGTCTCTCCCGGCGACCAGGTGTCTCCGGGTCAGCCGCTGGTGGTGCTCGAGGCAATGAAAATGGAGAACGAGCTTTCGGCTGAACAATCCGGTCGCGTGGTCGTGGTCCATGTTTCCGACGGTGCAACGGTGGAAAGCGGCCAGCTGTTGGTCGAGCTCGAGTAACATGAGAGCTATGAGCGGTTAGCAATTAGCCGCTAACAGTCACGCTTGCCCGCAACTCAAACCGACCCGCCCGCGTATAAGGGGTATCTCCACCCGGAGAGCGGGGGTGCATCGTCGGTCGGCTCGACTTTCGGCGGCCCCCTGGGACGGTTTCATGCGATCTGGCGTTGCCAAAAAGCTGCTTTCAGGGTTGCTGCTGGCG
>CBDTWX010000521.1:0-4099 GCA_965364305.1 uncultured Thermoanaerobaculia bacterium | reverse complement strand
GTCAAGTCTCGCTCGGTCGGCGAGGGCATCACCATGGCCGAGGCCTCCCGCATTTCCGAGCATGACCGGTGCGCGGAGATCGAGGAGATGCTGGAGCGGTGCAACGACATCTCGTGGCACGACCTGTCCGACCTGGTTCGGAAGTCGCGGGTCGACGTGTGGAACCCTCTCAGCAATCACGAGGAGTACATGGGTGGTCAAACCACCGCCGCCATGGATCGGGCGCTGGACGGCGCCCGAAACGGCGACGGCTCAACGGTCTGCCGCGAGCTCGAGACCGCGCGCGAACAGGCGAGCAGGATCGTGTTCACTCTCGACGATGTCGACGAGGAAGAGCTCGTGGTTTTCAGGACGGGCGAGCTCGTCCCGCCAAAAGCCTTTACTCTTGTGGGGCGAAGCCTCACCGAGGTGGCGGGAGAACCGGCGGCGAGGCGGGACTACACCTTCGAGCACCGCGGCCATCTGTTCATCGGTCGCGAGCTCTTCGTCATGCACAACAACCGTCTCTTTGTGGCCCACTTCCACGGGCTCGAGGAGAACCTCCCCCTATTCGAGCGGATGATCGACTCTCTTGTCTTTCCGCCAGGCGAATGCAGCCATTGAGGACGGGCGCAACCTCGGTCCTGCTCGCGGGGATGGTGATCGCCTGCGGTGGCGCCCCGGATCCGGTGACCGTCGACGCGGGCGTCCACCGGATCTCATTCGTTGTCCCTGATGGGTGGCAGCACTTTGATCACGGCCGGGAGCAGCGGCTCGAAACGAGTGACGGGAAGGTCGTCCTCACCGATCTCGGGCCGGTGGCGGCGGAGGGCTACCGCACGGTGTTCCTGCGAGCTCGCGAGCTCTATCGAAAGAAACAACCCGAAGACGCAATGCATCTGATGAGGTCCCTCGGGCGGGGACCTCAGATCAACAACGCGGAGCTCCGGACGGCCCTCGCTGTGCATCTCAACGTCGATTGGGCTGATCGATCCGCCGCAGAGATGGAGGCAGCCTTTGATGCGCTTCTCGCCAGTCTTGAACGACTCCCCGAACCCGATCTCGCCTCACTGGCGACGGCGTTTTTGGCTGAGCTCGATCACGGTCCGCGTCGCGACATCGAACGTGAGGAACTCCGCAACCTCAACGGGAGGCCTGCGCGGCAGATCGTGACCTGGCAGCGGCTGACCCACGACCATCGGCGATGGCATGTATTTGTCCTCAACCGAGGGAATCTGCTCGTTGTCCGGACCGGCTTGGGGCTCGAAACCGTACTCGGTCCGGCTTTCGACACGGTTGTGCGATCGTTGGTTTTCGTCGAGCCCGACAATCACTGATCCTGATATCGGAGGAGTGCTTGAGGTCCGCGCTCCGGACGCTCACCCACGGCCCAGCCGTGACTCTCGCTGCAGAAGAAGAGGCTCTGCAGCAACTCGCCCTCGACAACTCGTTCGTCATTCCATGTCGCCCCACCGTCGACGGTGCTCAGAATCACCGAACTGGAGGTGGATCGATCGGCCGCCAGGGCCCAGCCGCGGCTGGGATTGACAAAAGCGATGTCGGTGATCCGTCTTCGATCCGAGTTGTGCTGTCGCTTCCAGGTGTGGCCGCCGTCACTTGTATGCAGTATCGCACCCTCGGATCCCCCGGCCCAACCACGAAAAGGGCCGACAAAGGTCATGGCGAGCAAATCGTCCGTCCCCGACCGTTCGGCTTCCGTCACCCTTTTCCAGCTCTCGCCGGCGTCGGTGGTCATGTAAATCCGCCCGTGCTTGCCGGCGACCAAGCCCCGCGTCGGATCGAAGAAATGGATCGCGTTGCCGCTGACCGCCCGACGTTCGCCCAGCCATGACCAACTTCGGCCCCCATCGGCTGTGTGAACCACGCCATTGAACCCCACGGCCCACCCGTGTCGTTCGTCGAGGAAGAACAGATCGCGGAAGTGATTGGTGCCCCCCGAGTATGGCAGAGCTGGGTGCCAGTTTCGGCCCCGATCCGTAGACCGGAGAATGACCCCGTGGCTGCCGACTGCGACGCCTATAAAACGGTCGAGGAAAACGACGTCGTTCAAACTGAAACCGGCCTTGGCTTGAACCAGTCCGCTTTGGAACGACCAGCTTCGGCCGCCATCCTCAGTCGCCCCGATGATTCCGCCGTCGATGAAATAGCTGCCGCCGACGACGAATCCGCGTTCCGGGTCGAGAAAGAAGATCCCCTTGAACTCGGCGCGGGTGGCGAGGCGCTCCTCGCTCCACTCGCCGTCCGTGCCGGCGCCACAACCGGAGGCGACCACACCCAGGACCGCAGCTGTCACGAGCGGGCGGAACATCGGAATTGATCATCGCACACCCGCAACGCGTGCCACCCGTGTGGCATCCATGAATGTGTTGCGTTCGCGCTCCCGGAGGCTCACATTGGAGGTGCTCAAGGAGTTCGAACGCACATCGCCGTGGCGATCCGAAAAGAGATTTGGCAGGTGTCGCGAGCAGCTTGTCGCCGATTGGAGGAATTTGTCTGATGAGAACGATCGTTGGGTTCATTCTTGCGTTGACCCTGGTTTCGGTCAGCGTCGTCCCTGCAACAACCGCCCGGAGCGAGGAAAAGACAGGCACCAAAGACGTCTCGCCAGCGTCGAAGATTGAGGCAGAGCGATTCACCTCGGAGCACCGGATCACGATCGGCGGACGCGTCGTTGAATACACCGCGACGGCTGGCACGATGCTCATGAAGGGCGACGAGGACCAGCCGATCGCGCTCTTCGGATACACCGCCTACGTGGAGAACGAGGCTGATGCAGCCAGGCGTCCGATACTTTTTGCCTATAACGGGGGGCCGGGCTCGGCCTCGATCTGGCTCCATATGGGCATTCTCGGGCCGCAGCGCGTGGTCATCGAAGACGCCGAGTTCACGTCTCCCGGGCCGTTTCATCGAGTCGCCAACGAGCACAGCATTCTTGACCAGTCGGACCTTGTGATGATCGATCCGGTGGGCACCGGTTTTTCGAAACCGGTCGGCGATGCGAAAGACAAGGATTTCTGGGGTGTCGACCAGGACATCGCTTCGGTTTCGGACTTTATCGCTCGATACGTCACCGAGAACGGCCGTTGGCTGTCCCCGAAGTACCTGCTCGGCGAGAGCTACGGTGGGATGCGCAGCGGTGGCGTCGTGTATCGGCTCTTGCAGGCCCACGGTCTGGCGCTCAACGGCGTCATCCTTGTCTCTCCCTACCTGGACTTCGTAAGCGGGAACCCCGGTATCGGTATCGACCTGCCGCACGTGCTCTTCTTCACCACCTTCGCAGGTACTGCCTGGTACCACGACACGATTCCCAACAAACCGGCAGATCTGCTGGTCTTCCTCGAGGAGTCGGAGCGTTTCGCCGAGACCGTTTACGCCCCGGCCCTGTTCAAAGGGAATCGACTCTCCGAGGCGGAACGCCAGGAAGTGCTCGCCGGTTTGGCTCGTTTCACCGGGATCTCGGAGGACTACTGGGATCGAGCAAACATGCGTATCGATGAGGGTCAGTTTTCGAAGGAGTTGCTGCGCCACCGCAAAGAAACCTCCGGACGCAGCGACACCCGTTTCAAAGGGGAAGGACTGAATCACCTCGGCGAGAGATTCACCTATGACCCGTTCGACTCCGCAGTGGGCCCCGCCTTCGTCGCGGCCTTCCACGATTACTACCGCAAGGACCTGGGCGTCGACATAAAACGCGACTACGTCGTCTCCGGCAAGTTCTGGAAAAGTTGGGATGAGTCGCACGTGTCCCCGGCCCCAACGCAGTGGTACGACAAGTTACCGGTCGCCAACACCGCTATCGACCTGGCCTTCGCCATGGTGCAGAACCCCAAGATGAGGGTCTTGGTCCAGCAGGGCTACTTCGACCTGGCGACACCCTACGGTGTCACCGAATACGTCCTCGACCACATGGATCTCGATCCGGATCTGCGGAAGAACATCACCGTGAGGTTCTACGAGGCGGGTCACATGATGTACGTGCACCCTCCCTCGATGGTCAGCTTCAAGGACGATCTGGCGAATTTCATCGAGTGATCAGCGCCGCCATAGCCCGGACTATTCACCAGCGTTCGAAGCGAAAGGTTCGAGGTGACGTGCCCAG
>CBDTWX010000520.1:0-4102 GCA_965364305.1 uncultured Thermoanaerobaculia bacterium | reverse complement strand
ACCGCAGCAATGTGTCATTCCGAGCGAGGCGCCCTCGGGGCGCCGACGAGGAATCGAGGCCGGTGGGGAATCGTTCCGTTCGACCTTCCTGGATTACTTCATCACCGACCTGCAACAATGGCCGTGACCATGAAGGAGTACTTCATTTACATCATGGCGAGCCGATCGGGCGTGATCTACACGGGAGTTACAAACAACCTCAAACGCCGCGTGAGCCAGCACAAAGCTCTCGAGGTACCGGGTTTCACGGCGAAGTACCGCGTCACCAAGCTGGTGTATTTCGAACGGTTTGCCGATGTGAAAGAGGCCATTGCGCGAGAAAAGGAGATCAAGGGGTGGCGGCGCGCGAAGAAAGTCGCTCTTATCGAAGGCCTCAACCCCGATTGGAAAGACCTGGCTCTTTGCGAAACAGAAGGTGACGAAAACCACCCCCCAGATTCCTCGTCGCCGGGCTCCTCGGAATGACGATGAGCAACGACCGCAGCAATGTGTCATTCCGAGCGAGGCGCCCTCGGGGCGCCGACGAGGAATCTGGGCGGGCGGTGAATCCGGAACTTGAAATCTGAAATTCGGGCAATAGGCTCCAGACGACCCAGCCACACTCAAACTCACCCTCTCTGAACCCCCCAACATTCAACCCACCGGGGGATGGGCGGAAGTTCAAAATCAAAAACTCAAAATCAAAAACTGATGTGCGGGGGCGGGTGGGAATTCCAAATTCCCAATTCCGAATTCCTCAGTACCGATACCAATCCGGCTTGTACGGCCCCTCCACCGGCACATCGATGTAGTCGGCCTGCTCCGGAGTCAGTGTCGTCAGCTTGGCGCCGAGCTGGTCGAGATGGAGCCTCGCCACCTCTTCGTCGAGCTTCTTCGAAAGCGTCGTGACACCGACCGCATGCTCGTTCTGCCACAGGTCGATCTGCGCCAGCACCTGGTTGGTAAAGGAGTTCGACATCACGAAGCTCGGGTGACCGGTCGCGCACCCGAGGTTGACCAGGCGTCCCTCGGCGAGCAGAAAGATCGAATGGCCGTCCGGAAAGGTGTACTTGTCCACCTGCGGCTTGATGACCTCCTTGACGATCCCCGGCCACGCCTCGAGGGCCTCCACCTGGATCTCGTTGTCGAAGTGGCCGATGTTGCAGACGATCGCCTGGTCCTTCATCCGACTCATGTGGTCGGCGGTGACGATGTCCTTGTTGCCGGTGGATGTGACGTAGATGTCGGCGTGGGGGAGGGCATCCTCCACCGTCACCACCTTGTAGCCGGCCATGCACGCCTGGAGCGCGCAGATGGGGTCGATCTCGGTCACCCAGATCTGGGCGCGCTGACCGGCGAGCGACTCGGCCGAACCCTTGCCGACGTCTCCAAAACCGCAAACCAGCGCCACCTTGCCCGAGATCATGACGTCGGTGGCGCGCTTGATGCCGTCCACCAGCGACTCTCGGCAGCCGTAGATGTTGTCGAACTTCGACTTGGTCACCGAGTCGTTGACGTTGATCGCGGGCACCAGCAGCTCGCCGCGCTCGGCCATCTGGTAGAGGCGGTGAACGCCGGTCGTGGTCTCCTCGGAGACGCCTTTCCACTCGGCCACCAGGTCGTGCCAGAAGCGAGGGGCGATGCCCTGAGTTTCCTGCAGGACCTTGTTGATGATCTCGAGCTCCTTGTTGTCGGTGGGCTCGGTGAGGATCGCCGGGTTGTCCTCGCCCTGGTACCCGCGGTGGATGATCAGGGTTGCGTCACCGCCATCGTCCACGATCAGCTGGGGTCCCTTGCCATCGGGCCAGGTCAGGGCCTGCTTGGTGCACCACCAGTACTCCTCGAGGGTCTCGCCCTTCCAGGCGAAGACTGGAGTGCCGCCGGCGGCGATGGCCGCCGCCGCGTGGTCCTGGGTGGAAAAGATATTGCACGAGCACCAGCGCACGTCGGCGCCGAGTTCCTTCAGCGTCTCGATGAGCACCGCGGTCTGGATCGTCATGTGCAGGCTGCCCATGACACGCACGCCCTGCAAGGGTTTTTGGGGGCCGTACTTCGCCCTGGTCGCCATCAGCCCGGGCATCTCTTTCTCGGCGATGGCCATCTCGCGCCGGCCCCAATCGGCGAGGCCGATATCTTTCACCTTGTAATCGGTAGCGGTTGTGGTTGTCATTGCTCTTCCTTTCTCGAGAGGATCGGTCGCGCAGACTGAGAGCCCGGCGGACCGGATGATTCGCGGGGCATGATTTTACCGCATCATCGACGAGTGGTGTAACGACGGAGCGAAGTTGACGATTCCAGGAGCGTTTCGGATGGCCTCGAGCCCGAAGAAAGCAATACGCAGGCGGGACGCCTGCACCTCAAAATACTGGGGTCACGGTTTACCGTGCGCGCGCCTCAGGAGCTCAACCGGTGCATCCGCAACTCGCAAGCGGATCGAACCCGTTTCGCCCTGTCATTCCGACCGAGCAAGCGGGGCGGGCGGCCGGCAACTCGAAACCAAAAACTCAAAACTCGTCGAGCGTAGCCGTCACCGACACCGAGTTCAATTCTCTGTCACCTTGAGCCCACTGATGGCCAGAAAAGATCATTCACATTCTTCGTTCGAACACAACTTTTTGGCAAATATCTCAACAAGAATCCGGTGTTGAGATTCTCAATAAAAAGACAACGAAATTCAGAAACTTAACCTTTAAAGGGGTTTAGCGGAATCTGCTCACGGAACGTTCAAATACCATTCGCCAATACAACCGAGTGATTCAATGAACTAATTCATGTGTGAGATAATAACCTACGATGAAAGGCGATTCCGGGCGATATCCGATCGACGTCGAGAAGTACCCGCCTGAGTGGCTGGTCGTGCGCACCAAACCGAGGCAGGAACGGGTGGCGGTGTGCCACCTGCGCCAACGCGAGGTCGAACCGTACTGTCCGCTCTATCTCGAGCCACCGTGGCATCCCCGAGCACCCAAAGGGCCGGTACCTCTCTTCGGCGGCTATATCTTCGTTCGCTGCAATCCTCACACACAGCTCAACGCGGTGTCGTATTGCCCCGGCGTCATGCGCCCCGTGCGGTTCGACCGCGAGCTGGCAACCGTCGATCAGGATGTCATCGATGCCCTCAGGCAGAGGGAGGCTGATCGCGGCTACGTGATTCCGACCGAGATGGAGGTCGGGATCGAGGATGGGCGCAAGGTGCGTGTGATGGCGGGCCCGTTGAAAGACATGGAGGGCGTCTTCCGCGGCTACCTCCGTGGCGGTCAACGGGCGAGAGTATTGATGGAGTTCCTCCGCCGGCAGAGCCTGGTGGAGGTTGAGACAGAGCTGCTCGCCGTGGTGCGGGCGTAGGGGCCGAAACCAGGTTTCGGTTCGCTTAAATTGCTTATTATCAGTAGGTTGCATGTGCAATCATAGTGCGGTAGCCTTGTAAACAAGACAATTTTGAATTCTCATCTTGAGACGCTTCGCCTCGAAAAATGATTGCAGGACACCACAGCGCTTGCGGCTACAGGTCATGGCGAGCTACAGAAACCGCCTCGTACACGACGACGATGTTGTGACACCGAGCGAGCTCTGCAGAATCCTCACAAGCCGGGTTGATGACATTACTGCGGTTTCTACGGCAATCCGAAAGTGGCTCGCGGAGCACCCGGTTCGTGTGGACAAAAGGCTGTAGCCTCAGCTTGGTGTCGATAAGGATGACCTAGAGTTTGAAACTTCAAAGTATTGATTTCAGAGATATTCATGAACTTTCAGTGCGACCGGGATTTTCTGGCTCGCTGCTGCTTGACGTTCTGGCCATTCATGATGAACTGAGATTTCCGGACCCCCTAGATCCCGATTGGGCCCGAGCTGGTGAATCTATCCGAGAATTCTCACCCCGGGCGAGGGCGGGCGGGAATTCAAAATTCAAGACTCAAAATTCAAAATTGACCATAGATCTTCAAGACCGTTTTGGAGCCTCAATCACCAATGACTTCAGCTGAAGGCAAACCCGTCCTGGTTACCGGCGCCGCAGGATTCATCGGCTACCACCTCGCCGAGCGCCTGCTCGCCGACGGTCGCCGGGTCATCGGTCTCGACAATCTCAACGATTACTACGACCCGGCACTGAAGCAGGCGCGGC
>CBDTWX010000519.1:0-4106 GCA_965364305.1 uncultured Thermoanaerobaculia bacterium | reverse complement strand
TTTGACGCCTCCAGCGGCACGCCCCGTTTCGACGTCTTCGTCCTCGACTTCGGCTGGATGTTCTGAGGCGGACGCCCTCACACGCTGACCGAAGGCCCGGCGGCAGCGCCGGGCCTTTTTCTTCGGTTGGGTTTGCCCTCCAAAGTCCTCCGCGGCAGCGACTGCCAGCCCAGTGTCTATGGTCGCTGACGATACTCCAGAACACCTTCGGAGGACATTTGTGGAATCACTTCACCGCCGGATGCACCGGACGCCAACTCAGCCCGTGGGATCATCGGTATCAGCGACTGGGACAGGTCCAGCGGCGGAAGACAGCGGAAGTGGCCGATGGGGAGCGCGACCTGATCACCTCCGGGTCGTTCATGGCATGATGGGGTAGCCGATCTCGTGAAGAGACCGTCTCTGTGGGCGCGGTGCATCGGGCCTTGCAGCCGAAGATTGGTGAATAGCCCGGGCTAGATTACGACGTCGTGAGGAATGGTGGTCTCACCCAACATCTAATAACAAAACGCTAAAATAATTCAGATTTTTTCTCCGTCAAGACTTGACAAATAATAACTCAGATCTTATTTTTTTTGGACGGACGGCCTTTTCGAGCCGAGCCGAACCACACGAACTCTTCTTGGAGGTGCACCATGGCGGTGACTGACAAGCTCAAGGGAATGGTGGAAGAGCTCCGGCGCGACCTCAACGAGGTCAAAGACCAGGTCAAAGAGCTCCTACCGCTCAAGACGACCGAGAACCAGCTCCCGGTACGCCAGCAGGCGCCGGGACATCCGGTCGCGGCACTCCAGCGGGAGACCAACCGATTATTTGACGACTTTCTGCGGGGATCGTTGAGTCCGTTTCATCCCGCCTTTGCAGGGCTGGGAGACCTTTCTGCGGGCGCGGGGTGGCCCCGCATCGACATCGACGAGTCGCCACGAGAGGTCCGCGTTACCGCGGATCTTGCGGGCTTGGATCGCAAGGATGTCGACGTCTCGGTCACCGAAGGCGTCCTCACCATTCGTGGCGAGAAGAAGCACGAAGACGAGGACGTCGGTCGGCACCACTACCGCAGAGAGCGTTTTTACGGAGCATTCTCGCGCTCGGTGCAGGTCCCCCCAGATGTCGAACTCGAAAGCATCGAAGCCACGATGAAGAACGGCGTCCTCAAAATCACGATGCCAAAGCGCAAGGACCTGCAGAGCAGGGGACGGAGAATCTCGATCGGTAGGGACGATACCTAGCTCGCGGTGCGCCGCGCCAGGCGGGGGCGGTGAGTCCGAGTGGTGCTCGGCCTCGCCGTCGCCCCCTTCGAGACCCAGCGGCACGCGTCATCGCTTCAGTTTCACGGAGGTGCACGATGACTCGACGCTCGATTCTGCTTCCGCTGACCGTGCTCGGCGGAGGAACGCAGCGGTTCGTAATCCTGAGGGTGACGGAGTGACGAAGGTGACCGCACGTCAAGGGGGACGGCCGTGAAACGGAAGAGTCACTACACGATTCTCGGGATTCCCAGGGACGAAAACCGTGACGGAATCCGGGCGGCCTACCTCCGCCGCGTCAAGGCGCTCCATCCTGACCACGCGGGAGAGGCAAGCACCCAGGCCTTCCGTGAGGTGCAGCAGGCCTACGATGTTCTGTCGGATCCGCAAAGGAGACGGATCTACGACAGTCAACTCGATCGCAAACGCCCCGCACGAGCGTGGCGGGCCGAGCCCCTGACCCGACATCAACCTGTGGAGCCGCTGATTCCCGATCGACCCCTTGCGCCGCGAGAGCCTTTCGGACCTTCACCGTTTTTCGAACGGTTCTTCGATCGTTTCGAAGCCGACCCGACACCGATCGCGGCGTCTCCGGCGCCGTCACCGGTGGCTGTCGAGCTTGACGTCACCCTGTCTGCCGAACAAGCCGCGCGGGGCGGTGATTTCACCTTCAGCATTCCTGTTCGGGAAACCTGCACGGAATGCGAAGGGGCTGGAATCTCCTGGCCTTTCTCATGTGTCGCCTGTGCTCAAAGAGGATGGATCATGGGTGAGCGGATTCTGCGCCTGAGGGTGCCGCCCGGCATCCGCCACGGAACGGTCGTTCACCTACAACTCGAACGTACGAGCGGAGCCGTTTTGCGGGTCCGCCTGCTGATCGATAGGAGGATGCGGGCGCCACCAATCTAGCAGCCCACTGCCCCGCATCGAGTTTCGTCAGTCACCGAAAGAAACTGAAAGGAGTTGAGAAATGAGTCTACTGAGATTTGGCGCGGATCCTTTCGATAACATCCTGCGGCTCCAGCGGGCGCTCAACCGGTCGGTGGAGCACCCGTTCTTCGGGCTCGGCGCGACGCCTTCCGGCCGCGGCGTGTTCCCCGCCCTGAACATCTTCGAGGAGGAGGGCGGTGACGCGATCGTTCTCAAGGCAGAGGTGCCGGGCATGAATCGCGAGAGCCTCGAGGTCGAGGCGGTTGGAAACCGCCTGGCAATCGCCGGCGTGAGGGAGATTCCAAGCCCGGAGGGTGAGTTCCGATACCACCGGCGGGAACGCCAGTCGGGTGAGTTTCGGCGTGTCTTCCGCCTCCCGTATGAGGTGGACCGCGAAAAGGCCACCGCCAGCTACACCGACGGCATCCTGACCGTCCGTCTCGAAAAGGCGGAGGAGGCGAAACCCCGACAGATTCAGATCAGCTCGTAGGTTCGCACCATCAACAACCACGGTGTCGTCAAGGAGGAAATCATGAGCAAGGACATCGAAAGCACCGAAAAGAAGGCCCTCGAAAAAACCGAGGAAACGACCTGGGCCGGACAGACCTACGAGCCGGCGGTCGATATCTGGGAGAACGACCAGAACCTGGTGCTCCAGGCGGATGTGCCTGGAGTCAAAAAGGAAGACGTCGAGATCAACCTCGACCAGGACGTGCTGACGATCAGCGGGCGGGTCGCCCTCGACGATTACAACGGTCTTCGACCGGTCTACAGCGAGTTCAACGTCGGCAACTTCTTCCGCCGCTTCTCTCTCGGCGAGACGATCGATCAGTCGTCAATCACCGCCGACATGGAGGAAGGAGTTCTCACTGTCACGCTTCCCAAGAAGGACAAAGCCCAACCACGCAAGATCACGGTCGCCTAAAGGGTTTTCAGGAGGTGCACAGAAGACGGGCGATGGATCGGGGAGGGTCCACCGGGCCCTCCCCGACGGCGTCAGCGACAAAGACCGGCGACAGGTGACAGCGGCAGCGAGCAGCGGCAGTCATCAGCGACAGCGGGCAGCGCCAGTGACCAGCGGCGGGGCAGTCGTCGCCGGCAGCGGCCGATGGAGAGCGTGGCAAGGTCTTCTCCGGGTCGTTCCGCGGTGGGGAATATTCTGGATACATTTCCTTTTGACTTCGTACACAGAATGAAACGCGGAGCCACCTTCGGAGGCACGATGGGAGTACGATGAATACTCGGAGCCAGCACCCATGACCGCATACCCCGCACCCGTCCCGGCACAGACGCCTCACCGAGAGCGCCGGCCCGCCTCCCTTCCCCAGGTGTTGGTCGATGAAGGAAGGCCGAAATATCGGAGACGGGTCTCGGCGATCGTGACCACCTACAACGAGGCCGACGCCATCGCCGACTGCCTAGAATCACTGACGTGGTGCGACGAGATCCTGGTCGTCGACTCGAACTCGACCGACGCAACGTGCGAAATTGCCCGCCGCTATGACCATGTGCGTGTCCTCCACCGCGAATATTTCGGTGCCGCATCGCAGAAGAACTGGGCCATCGACCGCTGCCGCCACGAGTGGGTTTTGATTCTCGACGCCGACGAACGCGTCACTCCGAAGCTGCGCAGAGAGCTCGAGAACATCCTGGCAGCGCCGGGCTCGCAAACAGCCTTCGCCATCAGGCGTAGGACCTATGCGCTGGGCGACGAGGTCCGCTTCTCCGGTTGGCAGCACGATCGGGTCGTCCGTTTCTTCCGGCGGGGCGTCCACACGCGCCTCCATACCCGATTTTACCATAAGCTGCATCCTCTCGGGCAGAAGCTCCATGGCTTTCTGCTTGAGGTTGTCCTCGGCAGAAATCAGGGAAAGAATCAGGGTGTCCTGGTCAAGATTGTCTTGGCGAAGTAAAGCAATGTCCTTAATA
>CBDTWX010000518.1:0-4109 GCA_965364305.1 uncultured Thermoanaerobaculia bacterium | reverse complement strand
CGGCTTTCCATAACTCCGCAGGCCTTGACAGCTCCATACCAGATCATCCCGACCGCAGGAGCAAAGCCACGAAGTGGAAGAATCCGTTCGACTCGCTTCGCTCGCTCAGGACGAGCCCGTGAGGGAGGGTGGGCGGAACTTTCTAACGTTCTAACGTTCAAACGTTTGAACGTCCTATCCGAAGTCGCCGGCGGCGGTCATCACGAGGCGGTCGGGGTGAAAGTGGTCCCGGATGGCGTCCATCACCCGGTCGCGGTTCACCCCGAGGAGGTCCTCCGGAAAGCGATCGAGCCGATCAAGGGTCTCACCCGCGGTCAAGGTCGTCACCAGCTCTCGGGCGACACCGCCGTTGGTGGCAAGACCGACCCGATAGGCGCCAGCAAGGGCCGAGCACTCGTCCGCCAACTCCTTCTCGCCCGGCCCCTCGGCGACATAGTCCGAGATCACCGAGCGGCTCAGCTCGACGGCGCGGTCGAGGTTTTCGGCAGATACTCCCAACGACACGGCCCACGGTCCCGCAACCCCAAGCGTTCCGAAGAAGCGACTGTAAATCCCGTACGTCAGACCCTCGCGGTCGCGCACAGCCATACCGAGTCTCGATGTGAGGGTGGACTGTCCGAGACACGAGTTGGCGAGCACCGCCGCCGGGTAATCCGGGGCGCCTCGCAGCAGCCGGGCGCGGTGACCGAGGAAGACCTCAACGTTGGGCCGATCGGCGATCTGGATGCGGTCTTCCCCGATCTCGATCGTCGTCTGCTCAGGGTATTGAGGCGTGATTTCCTTGCCTCCGTCCCAACCATCCATCGCCTCTTCAAAGAGCGATTCCACCGCCTCCGGATCCACATCACCAACCACCGCGAGGACGAGGCTCGTGGGTTTGTAGGCCCGGGCGTGAAAGGAGACGAGATCTTCGCGCGAAAGGGACGCCACCTCGCGTTCGCGCGCCTGGATGGGACGCCGCGAAAGGGGGTGCCCCTCCGGAAAGAGGCGGCGCGTGAGGGCTGCAAAGGCCAGGGCGTGGGTCTCCTGCCGCTCACGCGCCAGGCCGCCGAGGACCTGCTCCCGAACTTTGTCGAGCTCCTCGGAGGGAAAGGTCGGTCGCCGCAGGACCTCGATCGTCAGACGCACCATGCGCGACAGCTCTTCGGCCAATCCCTGTGCGGAAAAGGAGACGATGGTCGGGGTCGCGGCGGAAGCACGCACGCCGAGCTGCAGACCGTGGTCCTCGAGCTCACGCGCAATCTCCATGCGTCCTGAATATTCAGTCCCGCGGTCGAGCATGGCGGCCGTCACGCTGGGCACCGAGAAGCGCCCGTCGGTGGCAAACGCAGGCCCGGCACGGAGGGTACCGGCGATGGTAACAGTTGGCGCGTGGGGGTTGGTGAGCGCCGCGAGCGTGCCGCTCGGCAATCGACGGTAGCTCACCCGTTCGGCAAAGGAGCGGCCGGCCATCATCGCCCACCGTCCGCGAGATCGTCAGAAGGGCCCTCCGAATCCCGGCCGTCCGGCATACCGTCGTCCGGAACAAACCAGCCCGTCGTGAGGTTGTGGTCGTGAAGATAGGCCGCCGCCGCGCGCTGCAGGTCATCGGCCGTCACCGACTCGACGAGCTCGAGCTCACGAACGAATCGCCGCCAGTCGCCCATTGCCACCGCCTCGGTGAGACCGGCCAGGATCTGGCCCGGAGATTCGTGGTGAAAGGCGAGGTCGGTACGGGCCTGCACGCGAGCGCGTGCAACTTCGTCGTCGGTCGGCGGTGACTGCGACAGCGCAGCAACCTCGGCGCGAACAATCTCCTCGACATCGGCGTGACCGACGCCCGGGGCAATGGTGGCAAAGATCTGGAACACCCCCGGGTCGTGGAGCTCCATCGCAAAGGCGTGGACGCCGAGGCATCGGTTGGTTTCAACGAGCTTCTGGTGGAGCCGCGAGGTGACCCCGTCGCCCAGGATCTGGGTCAGCACCGACAGCGCCGACACATCCGGGTGGAGGCCGTGGGGGATGTGCCAGGTCAGGGCCAGGCCCCCGAGCTCTCCCGCGCGACGCACCTCGAATCGCCTTTCACCGCGCTGCTCGCTCTCGCGGATGGCCGGGCCGGCCAGAGACCCCGGCGCCGGAGCCAAGGATCCAAAACCGCGTTCCACCTCGGCCAGCGCCGGCTCCTCCTCGATGTCGCCGACCGCGATCACCGTTGCGTTGTCCGGATGATAGTACGTGTCATAGAAGCCGCGCAGCACCTCGCCGCTGATCCGCTCGACGTCGCCACGCCACCCGATCGTCGGATGGCGATAGGGGTGCTCGAGAAAAGCGAGGGCAAAAGAGGATTTCATCAACAGCTCGAAGGGGTCGTTCTCTCCAGCGTCGAGTTCGTTGAGGACCACCGTGCGCTCGCTCTCGAGATCTTCGTCCCGGACCAACGCCCCACGCATGCGGTCGGACTCGATGTCGACTGCCAGCGACAGCTCGTCGACCGGCAGAATCTCATAGTAGTTCGTCCGATCGAGCCAGGTGCTGGCGTTGAATACGGCTCCTACTCGATGCAGCCGACGTGCGATTTCGGTTCCGAGCTCCGAGTTGTAGCGCTTGGTCCCTTTGAACATGAGGTGTTCGAGGATGTGGGTGGCACCGGTGTTACCCGAGACCTCGTGCCTGGAACCAACCCGGTAAACGACCCCGAAGCCGACCACCGGCGCGACCGGTGTGGCGGCGACGAGCGCGGCGAGCCGGTTGTCGCGGTGCCGCCATTCCGCGACACCACCACAGCGATCAACGAGCTCGAACTGGTGATCCATCACCACCTCCAGAGGTCATAGTACGTGAGAACCCTTCAAGGTCCATTCAGAATTCGGCACCCCACCGCCGATTGCCTCGGAGACGCTCAGCTCTTGAGAGCGAAACTGCTCTGGAGAGACAGGGATCAGGATCAGCGAAAGGAGTCAGCGGCAGTAACCAGCGGCGGCAATCAGCGTCAGGAAACAGCGGCAGCGAACAGGGGCAGAGACAGCGTCAGGCATCAGCGGCTGGAGCAGCTCGAGCATTGTCACCTCGTCGCAATGCGGCGAGGGGAGAGTTGCGTGCCTAGATGCGCGGCGTGGGCCGGGCGGCGCCGGGACGGTAGGTGCCGGCGACCTCGAGCTCCACCCTCTCGATTTCGTCGACCGAGGTCGGCGGCCGCTGCGCGCGGGCGAGGCGCATGCCCTCGCCCATCGCCGCGTCGAACCGCCCACCGAGCTTCACCCTGAGCTCATCTGCCCCCGATCGGTAGACGATGGTCATCATCACCTCGACGTGGCAGCCTTCGGGTTCGCGGCATTCGAGTACGCAGGACCAGTCGGTGTACTCGGGGTAGACCGTGCCGCGAACCAGCGCATCGCTGACGGCCAGCTCGGGGGAGGTTACCGGCACGCTCCCGATATCAAAGCTCGGCGATTCACCGCCGGCGCCCCGACCGTCGCGGCCGGCGCGCCACACCAGGAGTGCCACCACGATGGCGATCCCGACCGCGGCAATGGCTAGCCAGCGGGCGCGATGTGCCACGGCGGCTACTGCCTCGGTGTCGGTCGGGCGTCGGCGCCGGTCACACCGCCACGATCGACCGGCAGGTTGGAGGGATGCGGGACGCCACCGGCCTTGGTGTAGTCAGGTGTCCGTTGATTTTCCTGCCGCATCCAAATCACACTCGCCCTCACATCGGGGTGGGCCCTGCCCTGGGCCACGGCGGCCTGGAATTGGTGGGAAAATGTGCCGGACTCATCGGGGCCCAGGAAGCTGGTCACCGGGACCTCACTCCGCCACGGCTCGCCGCCCGGAAGGCCCGCGGTCTCGAGCTTGACGCGGACGTTCATCACCGGGGTCGGGCTGCGGTTGACGACCTCACCCGCGACCTGCCAGTTGCCCTCGCCGGCGGGGGTCACGTTGATGCTGTTGAGCACCACACCACCCCCCTCCTCGAAGCCTTCCGGGATCGCGCCGGTGTCGGCCGATGTCTCCGCCTCCTCGTCATCGCCGAGGACGCCGCTGCCGCGAACGTGCTTGACGTCGCGGTCAGAGATCGTGAGACCGCCGGGGCGGTCCTCGCCCACCGCGGCGGCGTCCTTGAGTGAACGGCC
>CBDTWX010000517.1:0-4144 GCA_965364305.1 uncultured Thermoanaerobaculia bacterium | reverse complement strand
GGATGCCAGGCACCTCCGTCCCACGTGGTCCCACCCGCTTTGAACGAGATGACGTTCATCTTGAGGGGAGGGTGGGTGGGTAATTCAAAATTCAAAAATGAGAATTCAAAATTGATTTCGGGGAGGGTGGGTGGAAATTCCTCATTCCTCATTCCTCATTCCTGATTCGAGGGCCTATACTGAATGCCGTGAGCGACTTCTTCTCCCCGCCACTGGCGCGCTGGGACGGTCTCCACTTGGTGCTTGACCTGGCGGCGGTAGAGCGCCACCTCAACGAGCTTTTGACGAGCAATGAACAGCTCCGGGACCTCCGCCTCTCTGGTGAGGGTCACGCCCTCGCAGTCGAATTCACGATCGTGTGGAAAAGCGTTCCAGTGCGGGTCGGTCTCGAGCTTGCGGAGATCAGGTTGCGCCACCACCACCTTGGTTTTCGGATGCGCCGGCTGCGCGCCCTGGGCGGCACGCCGGTTCCCCGGATCGCCGTCGAGTTAGCGCTGCGTGCCCAAGACAGCCCGTCTGTGACCGTCTTTCCGGGTCAGGGCATCGTGGTCGTCGATCTCAGGAGATGGCTTCCGGACGAGGTGTCGCTCGATGTGCTGACGGTGCAGGGGACGGCGCGCACGCTTTCGGTGTGGTTCGGGCCCGGCAGTCTCAGCGACCTCCCGGGCCGAGGGCCGAAAAGGTTGCCCGCAGAGACCGCTGCACCCTGAGCACTTCTGGTGTCACCGAATAATTTGAAGTTGCCCGGCGCGCTGAATTCGAACCGTTTCCGTGCACGTCTCCGTCTCCGTGCCCGATGGCCCCTTCACCTGGGGATGAGGGCACGCGGGGGCGGATCCAGCATCCAGGATCGAGCATCCGGCATCCCGGAAATCGCGCACGGAGACGGAGACGGACACGGAGACGGGTTGTAGGCGAAACCGAGGTCGCGCCATTTGTGACGATAATGGCCGAAAACGTCCGCAAAATGCCTTGACAGCCGAGATTTGCTTGGGTAGAGTCTTGTTCCCCTGTGCCCGCAGGGTTGTGAACTAATGAGGGATCGGAATCATGCGAAGCTACATACCGAAAGAGGATGAGATAACGCGCGAGTGGGTGGTCATGGACGCCTCCGACCAGGTGCTCGGTCGTCTGGCCACCGAGGTGGCGCGTGTCCTTCGCGGCAAGCACAAACCGGATTTCACTCCGCACCTCGACACCGGCGACTTCGTGGTTGTGATCAACGCCGAGCGGGTGCGGCTCACCGGCGCCAAGCTGGATGACAAGGTGTACTACCGACACTCGGGGCGCCCGGGCTCTTTAAAGTCCGAGACGGCTCGTGAGCGCCTCGAGAAGTATCCTGATCGCGTAATTCAGGCCGCGGTGTGGGGCATGCTGCCCAAGAACCGCCTCGGCCGCAAGCTGCTGCGAAAGCTCAAGGTGTACTCGGGACCCGAGCACCCGCACGAGGCGCAGCAGCCGAAAATCCACGCCCTGTGATCTGAGAGGGGGAGTTCGTGGCAGAGATTCAGTATTACGGTACCGGGCGACGCAAGACGGCGGTCGCTCGCGTGTACCTGCGACCGGGAAGCGGCAAGATCACGGTCAACCGTCGTGACTTCGACGAGTATTTCCCAAACCAGGTGCTCAAGATGGTGATTCGGCAGCCGCTGCTGCTGACCGAAACAGCAGACAAGTTCGATATCCTGATCAACGTCAACGGCGGCGGGCCGACTGGGCAAGCAGGAGCGATCCGGCACGGCATATCGCGTGCCTTGCTCGAGTTTAACAGTGAGCTGCGTCCGCGGCTGAAGGCCGTCGGCTTCCTGACCCGCGATGCGCGCAAAGTCGAGCGGAAGAAGTACGGGCAGCCCAAGGCCCGCAAACGCTTCCAGTTCTCCAAGAGATAAGGGAGAGATTCGTGGCGAACATTCAGATGAAGGAGCTGCTCGAAGCAGGAGTCCACTTCGGGCATCAGACCCGGCGATGGAACCCGAAGATGAAACCTTTTATCTTCGGCAAACGGAACGGCATCCACATCGTCGATCTCCAGAAGACTCTGCATCACTTCGAGGATGCGGCCGAGTTCATCCGTGACCTCGCAGCCGGTGGCCGCAACGTGCTCTTTGTCGGCACCAAACGACAGGCCCAGGACGCGGTCCGCGAGGAAGCCGAGCGCTGCGGGATGTTCTTTATGAACCATCGTTGGCTCGGCGGGACGATGACCAACTTCCGCACAATCCGAAAATCGATTCAGCGTTTCAAGGACATCGAGACGACCCTCGGCAACGAAGATTCACACCTGACCAAAAAGGAACGCATCCGGCTCGAACGGCAACGCCGCAAGATGGACCGCGCTTTTGGCGGCATCAAGGACATGGAAGATCTTCCCGATGCGCTCTTCGTGATCGACACGGTGCACGAGCACATCGCCATCAAAGAGGCCAACCGCCTGGGGATCCCGGTGGTTGCGGTTGTCGACACCAACAGCGACCCGGAAGAGGTTGATTTCCCGATTCCCGGAAATGATGACGCGATCCGTGCGATCAGGCTCTTTACGTCGCGTATCGCCGACAATATTCTCGAAGGCCTCAACCTCGCCGACGAGCGCTTCGTAGGAGAAGAAGAGGCGGCGGCGGACGAGACCGTTTCGGCCGAAGCGCCCTCCGACGACGCCGTTGCGGTCGATGAGACCGCCGAGGAGGTTGCGGCATCTGATGAGGAGCCCGAGGCGCCCGCGGAGCCCGCCGAGAAGGATGTGCCTGATGCACCGGTGGTAGAGCCCGAGGCCGCCACTGAGGAGACGGAGGCCGAGGCGAAAGTCGAAGCCGAGGATGTCGCGTCCGACGAGAGTACCGAAAAGGTCGATGCCGAGCAGGCTGACGATGCCGCGGTCGCCGACGCCGAGGCTGAACCGGCGGCAAACGATGACGCTCCGGAAGAAGCCGAGGAGGCCCCGGCCAGGAAGTGAGTCGGGTCAGAGCTGATGAGAATCGGGGCCAGGAGCACAGTGCGCCTGGCCCCTTGTTTGAGAGAGGTGGAAAATGGCAATTACGGCACAAGCGGTAAAGGAGCTCCGGGATCGCACCGGCGCCGGAATGATGGACTGCAAGAGGGCCCTCACCGAGACCGGCGGCGACCTCGAGGAGGCGATCAAATTTCTCCGCACGAAAGGTCTCGCTGCGGCGGCCAAAAAAGCACACCGCACGGCCAGTGACGGTGCGATTGTGGTTGTCGGGGACGAGGGATCCATGGTCGTCCTCGAGCTCAACTGCGAGACTGATTTCGTGGCCCGCAACCCCGAGTTCGTGGCGTTTGCCGAGGAGCTTGCCGACCAGGCCTTGTCCTCCGGAGCTTCCAGCGTCGAAGAGCTCGTCGCTCAGCCCTATGTCGGCGACCCGGAGCACACGGTGGAGCAGGCGGTGTCGCAGAAAATCGCCACGATCGGGGAAAACATCGTCCTCAATCGTCTCCAGCGCATCGTGGCTGCTGAGGGCAACTCGCTGAACTCCTACATACACGGCGGTGGGAAGATCGGTGTCGTGGTGGAGGGCTCGGGCGGGGTCACCCCCGAAGCGCTGCACGACGTCGCCCTCCACGTTGCGGCCACCGAGCCCCGGTTCGTGAATCGCGAAGAGGTGACTGATGATCTCCTCGCTTCCGAACGTGAGATCGCCCTCAAGCAGGCGATGGATCAGGGCAAGCCGGAGGAGATCGCCAAGCGCATCGTCGAGGGCAAGATGGAGAAGTTTTTCGTCTCCGAGGTTCTTCTTGAGCAAGGGTTTGCCAAGGACCCCTCAAAATCGGTGAGCCAATACCTCACCGAAAGCGCCGGAGACGACGCGACAGTGGTAGGCTTTGTCCGATTCAAGCTCGGCGAAGGGAGCAACGAGTAGGCACATGAGCCCGGCACAGCCGCGCTACCGCCGCGTCATGGTCAAGCTTTCGGGCGAGGCCCTCATGGGTTCTCAACCCTTTGGAATCGAGCCGGCGGTGGTGCGGAAGATTGCGCGGGAGCTCGCCGAGGTTGCACAGCACCGTGCCGAGGAACAGGTGGTTGTCGAGCACGGCGGGGTGGCGCTCGACCAGCTCGCGGCGCAGCGCGAGCTCACGCTCGGTGTCCGCGCGCGCCTCGTCGAGCTGGCCGAGCAGGTCGCGCACCCCC
>CBDTWX010000516.1:0-4147 GCA_965364305.1 uncultured Thermoanaerobaculia bacterium | reverse complement strand
GAGCCTCCGCCGCGGCCGAGCGCAGCGGCGGTCCGAAGAACCGTGTCGTCATCGAGCCGAAGGTCCCCATGTCGTACGGGCAGAGATCGGTGTCGCCCATGATCATGTCGACCGACTCGAGGGATACCTCGAGCTCGTCGGCCAGCATCTGCGCGAGCGAGGTGACGACGCCCTGGCCCATCTCGATCTTGCCCGTAAAGCACGTGACTCGACCGTCTTCGCCGATCTTCAGGAAGGCGTTGAAGTCGTCGGGCAGCTGGCGTCTGAAGCTGCGGCGAGGCTGTTCCTCCTGCACCGCCAGAAGGTCGTTCGCCGAGACGGTGACGATGATGCCGCCGCCAAATACCTTGAGGAAATGCCGGCGGCTGACCGCCGACGGCGTGTCGATGCCGAGATAGTGCAGCAGCTCGTCGGATCGCCTGGTCATGAGCGCACCGCCTTTCTCATCTCGGCTGCAGCCGTCTCGATCGCCCTCACGATTCGGAGGTGGGCTCCGCAGCGGCACAGATTGTCGTCCATGTGGTCGAGGATCTCCCGTCGAGAGGGATTCGGGTTTGCGAGCAGCAGGTCATAGGCACTGAGAATCATCCCCGGCGTGCAGAAGCCACATTGCAGCGCATCGTGTTTGACAAACGCCTGCTGAACCGGATGGAGCTCGCCATCCTTCACCATGCCCTCGATGGTCACGATCTTCTTGCCGGCCACGGCCGACATCGGCAGCTGGCAGGACCGTTCCGCCTTGCCATCGACAAGCACCGTGCACGAGCCGCAGAATCCTTCGCCGCATCCGAACTTCGTGCCCGTGAGGCCGAGCTCGGTCCGCAACACCCACAGCAGGATGCGTCCACCGTCCGCAGCAAGCGAAGCCGAGCGACCGTTGAGCGTAAACCGAATCGTCTTCATGCCGACCTCCCTCCAGGTCTCGATCCATGAGCCGTGATCTTTCCGGAGATGGTACCACCTGACGTGGCCAGGGGAACTTGGAAATCGACCGGGGACGGGGCCAGAAGCAGTTGACAGGGCCAGCGACAGAGGCAGTAGCAGCGGACAGCGGCAGGGGTCCCGCTGCAAGCGAAACACGGTCCCCTCCGGGTCGTCAGGTGATGGCGAATAGTCGCTGGGGCGGTTTCTGGCGCCGGCGCTGACAATGGCGCTGACACCTGCCGCTGTTGCTGAACCCTGAAGCTGATCACTGCCGCTGAATTCTGTCGCTGAACCTGTCCCCGTCTCCGGCCCCGCGGCCGGGCGGACGGGAGGATCTCACACCCCGAATCTCGCATCTCGTGTCTTACTTCCGGGTGGGCTGGTGGAAATTCCGAATTCCAATTCTTTTTGGGCGGTTGGGCGGGAATTCCGAATTCCGAATTCCGAATTCGCGTGGGCGGGCGGTGGGATCCTACTCCTCCACCGGCAGAAACCACACGTTCCTGATCAACCCCTCGCGCACCTCGTAGATCGCCACCGCACGCGCACGGGGCCGGCTCTTGACTCCGGTGACCAGCTCGTGGTCGACCACCCAATCACCGTGAACAACCCGCTGTGTGATGGTGCAGTTGAGGTCCGGGTTTTCCGCGAACCTTTTCGCGTAGCGCGGCCTCATCGCCTCTCGGCTGTCCCACGCGATCTCGTTGGCGGGCAGCCGCCGGATGACGGCGTCCTCGGCGTAGAACGACAGAAAAGCATCGACGTCGCGGGCGTTGTATGCCTCGACCTGGCGCTGGACAACGGTCTCGGGCGAAGGCGGCAGCAGCTCGTCCGGGTCCAACACGACGCCACCCTTGACCACGCGATGGATGCGCCGCAGGTTGGCGACATCGGTCAGCGGGTCCGCATCGAGAATCAAGAAATCCGCCAGCTGTCCCTCAGCGACGGTCCCGAGCTCGGGCTCGGGCGAGAAGACGAGGGCCGCGCGGCCTGTTGCGGCGACGAGCACCTCCCGCGGAGTCATCCCGGCCTCGACCATCAGCTCGAGCTCGCGGTGGATCGCCGGCCCGTGAAGGGTACCGATGTTGCCGGCATCGGTGCCTGCGGCGACGATCGCGCCGCCGTCCTGCATCGCCTTCAGGTTGTGTTGCATCACCGACATGGTGCGCTCGAGCCGCGCTCGGCGGTCGGCCCTGATCTTATCGGCGTCGGGACCCGTCGGCACCTCGGACCAGGTCATCATCACGGCGGGATCACCGAGCTCGCGTTCCACATCCGTGATTCGGACGTTGCCACCGAGGACCTCGCCGTAACCCTCCATGACGATCAGGGTGCTGGTGTAGACAGCCCCGCTCTCTCTCACCAGGGCGATGAACTCCTCATCCACCTGGGTGTCGTCGACGCTGTGGACCAGGACATCGGCCCCGGCCTTCACCGCCGCCCGAGCTGCCTCGAGCTGGGTGGCGTGGACGGCAACTCTCACGCCGGCGCCGTGCGCCTCGTCGATGGTCGCCTCGATGATGGGCAGGTTTGGTGCGAAGTTGCCGTCCCGGGGCACGATGAACCAGATCTTCACCAGATCGGGCTCGTACTCGAGCTGTTTGCGAACCAGCTCGCGCGCCATCTCGGGCGAGCCAACCTCGATGATCGGCGGATCGCCGATGTCCATTTGCGGTCTCGAGACGGTCGACACCAGCGGCCCCGCGACCGCCGTTCTCGGAGCGTGCAGCTGACCGTTCGCCCTGTCGCGAACCTCGAAGTTCCAGTATCCGCCACCGACGTCGACCACCGCAGTCACACCGCTCGCCAGATAGCGCCGGAAGGTGGTGTCGAGCGCGGCTTCGATCTCGGCCATCTCCGTCTCATAGGGCCGCCAGGCTCGGAGGTCGATGACGTCCGGCCGGGTGTAGAGGCCGCCGGACTGGAAGTAGTGAATATGGGCGTCTACAAGACCTGGAACGATGTATTTCCCGGTCACATCGACGACTCGGGTGCTTTCGTGCGGCGTGATCGTGTCCCGCGCACCGGCGGCCACGACCCGGTCTCCCAGCACCACGACCGTCGCATCCTCGACCGGATCCGCACCGGAGCCGTCAAACAAGGTCGCACCGACAAAGGCCGTGTAGAGCTGCGCCGAGACGACAGGGCTCCACAACGCGACACCGAGCAGCCAAACGACGCCAATCTTGATGGTCCGGCTCATGGGCACCTCCCGCGATTTTTGAATGCTACCACCCTGCGTGTACGGCCACCCGCGTACAATCGTCCGATGTTCGAGAGCATCCTCGCCGCAGCTGCCTTCGGCCTCAGCGGCGGGCTCTCTCCGGGCCCGCTCCTCGCCTTGGTGGTCGCCGAGACTCTTGCCCGGGGCCGCAGGGCCGGCCTCGCGGTGGCCGCCGCCCCCCTGCTCACCGACGGCCCGATCATCGTTGCCGCCGTCCTGTTGTTGGGTCGCATCGAGAGCTCGGAACCGGCGCTCGGGATCGTCAATCTCGCGGGCGGTGCGCTCCTCGCGTCCTACGGAATCGCCGGCCTCCGCGGCATCGACGACACAGTCGCAGAGATCCCGGTCGAAAATCGGGTTTGGGGATCTCTCGGCAAAGGAGTAGCGGTCAATCTTCTCAACCCCAGCCCCTATCTCTTCTGGCTCACCGTCGGTGCGCCGATGCTCCTTCGGGCTCACGACGCCGGGTGGATGATCGCAGTGGGCTTTCTCGTCGCCTTCTATCTCGGCCTGGTGGGTTCGAAGGCCGGCCTGGCCGTCATGGTGGCGCGCTCTCGAACTGTGCTTCGAGGGCGTGGATACATTTTCGCCAATCGCCTCCTCGCAGTGGTCCTCCTGGTCTACGCCGCCCTCTTCGTCCGGGAGGGAGTCCTGCGTCTGATGGGCGGTTGACGAGGCGCGGGCTCAGGTCTCAGGGCTCAGGTCTCAGGGCTCAGGTCTCAGGGCTCAGGTCTCAGGTCTCAGGTCGAAAAAACATGAAAATCGTCTCGTCATTGTCAAGACAGGTATTATTGCGGCATCTGACGGCGAGGCTGAAGCAGCCACTGCACCTGCAGCTGACGTGCGACCTGCGACCTGTGACCTGCTACCTGTGGGCGGATCCAGCAACCAGCATCCAGCATCTGGTCAAGCGGGCACTGAGAGGGCCACAACCCGGAACAGGTCTTAGCCCGGACTATTCACCAATCTTCGGCTGCAAGGCCCGATGCACCGCACCCA
>CBDTWX010000515.1:0-4168 GCA_965364305.1 uncultured Thermoanaerobaculia bacterium | reverse complement strand
GGTATCAGCCTCGCCGCCCGCCATTCCTTGCACGGCTTCCGAAACCGGTGAGATTGCGCGGACAAGATCGGCGAACTGCGGAATGATAAACACCCACAGCGCGACACCGGAGACATTGAAGATGACATGCGCCCAAGCTGCCTGCATCGCCTCGCGTGGCCGGCCGACAGCCGAAATAAAGGCGGTGATGCAGGTGCCGATATTGGAGCCGAAGATCAGGCCGATGCCGGTTTCCAAAGTGATGAGTCCCTGACTGGCCAGTACGATGACGATGCCAGTCGTAGCGGATGAACTCTGCACAATGGCGGTGAAGACGGCTCCGATCGCGACCGAGAGCAGCGGGTTTTCGATCCTCTGCATCATGTCGATGAACGGCGGCCACTCGCGGAGCGGGTTGGTGCCGATGCTCATCAGCTCCATGCCGGAAATGATCAGCCCGAGTCCCATCAGCGCGGTACCCCACTGCCGCAGGTACTCCCGCCGGGCGAGTATTTCGGTAAAGAAACCGGCCGCGATCATCAGCAGGCCATACTGATAAATCTTGAATGCAATGATCTGTGCCGTGATGGTGGTGCCGACGTTGGCGCCGAGGATAACTCCGATCGACTGACTGAGATTCAGCAGGCCGGCCGAGACGAAGCCCACGACCAGCACTGTAGTCACGGAAGACGACTGGATGACCGCTGTGATGATCGTTCCTGCAAGGGCCGCCGTGAAACGGTTGGCCGTCAATCGTGCGAGGAGATTTTTCATGCCGGCACCGGCAACTGTTTTCAGCGACTCGGTCATCAGCCGCATTCCGAACAGAAACAGTGCGAGCCCGCCACCGAGCTGTGTGACCAGTACGCCGATGTCGAGAGTGATGGCCGAGTTCATGATCGACATGATCTCGGCGCCGAAGAAATCTGCATGGGCCTAATTTATCACCAACAGCGCTCGTAAACGTGCCCGGTACGGGGGTATTAGTAGGGGGTAGTTCCAGGGATCGAGAGCCCGTCCGAGCTCGCAGAGCCTGGGGTCATCTTTCAGTTCGGTGTCCCTTCCAACCGGATCGACCTCCTCAACGACATCGATGGTGTCGACTTCGAGTCTGCCTGGCCGCGACGGACCAAGGTCGAGTTGGCCGGCCCCGAGGGAAACGTCTTTTTCAGCTGCATCGGCCTGGAGGACCTCATCCAGAACAAGCGGGCATCAGGCAGGCCAAAAGACGTGGACGATCTTCCTTTTCTTCTCGAGGCGATCGAGGAGTAGCAGCTCAAAATCAATCGCTATCCAGAAATCCTTAAATCTCCGGGCCTGGGACCTTTCAAGCGAAGACCCCGATGCGGTGGTGCCTTGCGGCCGTGGCAGCGACTATCAATACGAGAGGCCCGGCGTCTCTTTGAGGTACGTTTGATCCGTCAACTGCTTCAGAATGAAGTCGGCCACATCGGCGCGCGAGATCTTTGCTTCGATCGTCCTGTCGGTGCTTGGAAACCCGTGGCGATACTCGCCGGTATGATCCCCGTCCGTGAAGGCTGCCGGGCGAACGAGAGTCCAGTCTAGGTGGCTTTCCTTGACAGAGTTCTCCTGGCTTGCGTGATCTGCGTACGCTCCACGCAGGAGGAGCCCAAACATGAAGTGTTTCCAGAAGAAATTCATATTGTCCCGACTGTCCCCGACGCCGAGGGTTGACAGGCAAACCAAGCGATTGACGCCAGCCTTCTCCATCGCCCGGACTATATTCCTCGTCCCCTCTGTTCTGACTTTCCCCTTCGCTCCCGCCCCGAGCGCGCACAGCACGGCGTCTTGACCCTCCACGGCCTTTTCCACTGATGCAGGATCCAGTGCATCGCCTTGAACTGCCGTCAAATTCGGGTGTTCGATATCCAGCTTCGCGGGATTGCGCGCAAACGCAGTGACCGTGTGCTCCTGCTCGAGAGCTTGCTCGACGAGATGGCGGCCTATGCTTCCGGTCGATCCGAAAATCGCTACTCTCATGATGATCCTCCTTTTCTAAGCCGCCGAACGACGGAATATACAGACCTGAAAACAAATGTCGGGATCGCGAAAACGAAGACGTGTCAGGCACCGGGGTTGTGATGTTCCGATCCAGATCCTGATACGACTCGCTTTCGTCAACCGGGGAAGCAACGGTAAAACCTGGATCATGGCGAGTCGATACGCCAAATGGCCTGTAAAAGGTTGCTTTTCTTCGTCGGCCTCTCTCGAAAACCCAACCGCCACCTGACCGAGATGTTCACCCTTTCCCGAGCATGGACGAGGACGAGCCTACCGGACCCACGCACCAGGAATTCGATGTATCCACTCGCAAATGCGTCTTCCCCGGCAGTCTCGTTGGTCCTCGACCCAGAACTCGGCGCCCATTTTCAGGCTGTGGCCGCCGAATCATAACATCAACACCCCTTAACCTGGGACCATCACTTAAGCGGACCACTCGCCCGTGCCACCGCCCTCGAACCCGTCGTAGAACAGGATCCCCTCGCCTTCGTAGCAGCCGATGTCCACGGTGCCGTTCTGGATCCTGGCCCGACCGTCCAGGTCGACCGCGCCGAGCCCGCCGGGCGCGGCGTTGGTGCCGGCGTCGACCCCGGGGGAACCCTTGTCGAGACGGTAGTTGAACCTCGACGGGTTGACGAACACCGGGTCGACGCCGATCAGGTTCGAGCCGGTGATCACCGGGGGGCCGAGGTTGAACGCGTCGATGCCGTTGCCGTAAAAGATCGAGTTGTACAGGCTGACGACCGAGGCATCGCGCGAGGTGAGCTCGACGCCGCTGCCGGGATGATCGACCACCGTCAGGTTGACGAGCCTCAGAGTGGCGGTGTTGGAAGCGCTTCCCAAAATGCCATCGTGGCTGCCAAGAGCGATGCCGAAGTCGCTGAGGGTCAGGCTCGCCGTGTCGCTGATCAGAATGGAGATCTGCACCCCGGATCCTCCAGTGAGGCTGGAGTTCATTCCCACGGCCCCTCGACGAGCGACGAGCTGCGCCGCCCCGTGGAGCTCGAAGTAGATGCCGCTGCCGGCTGCAGCCGGGTGGGTGCCCGAGGCCGTATTGCCCGAGCTCCACAGGCCATCGATCTCGGCGCTGGCATCATTACTGACCGAGAGGTACACGCCGGCGCCGTTCTTGGGTCCCTGGTCGCTGGTGGCGGCGTTCTCCTCGACGTAGGTGTTTCGCACCAGGAGGGACGCGCTGCCGCTGACGGTGATCCACATCCCGCTGCCCGCCACCACCGACGGGCCAGCTCCGGTCGCCGTGTTGTCGAACAGTTCGCAGTCGAGCACCTCCAGCCGCTCATTGCCGGTGATCAGACCGAAAAGGCCGCCGCCGATCGCGGGCCCCGAGCTGGTCACGGCGTTGTCCCGGATGTCGCAGTTCTGGACCGTGATGAGAGCCGGCACCAGGGGGGGCGCCTGTGGATTGGCATACAGCCCGCCGCCCTCATCGGCAAGCCCGTTTGTGAGCGTCAGCCCGTCGAGGGTGACGGTGCCGCCGGCGATCCTGACATCCACGACCCTGCCGGCGGCGCCACCGTCGATGATGGTGACGGTGGGGCTCGGATCGCGGGTGGAAAACGCAGCGTCCCAGCCCCCGATCAGGGTGATGCTGCCGGCCGAGAACGTGGCCGGGATGACCACGTTTTCGGTGAAGGTCGTGCCCGCCTCGATCCGGATCTCGGTGTCGACCGCCACGGCGCAGTCGTCGATCGCGGCCTGGATCGTGCTGTACGCACCGTGCGGGCCCACGGTGTACAGCGCGGCCTGAGCCGAGGTGTTGGTCACCACGACCATTGTCGCCGCCAGTGCGGCGACGGCCCACGGGACAACGCGTCGCGACTCGAAGGCAAGCCGATCGGTGAGGTGGCGTTTCTGGGGGCGGCTCATGGCGATCACCTCCTGTAGCCCGGGCGCACCCGAAGGCGCGACAGCTCTTTTCGCCAGATCTGCGGGGCGTGACGATCCGACGTGTTCTCGACAGACGCCTCGCTGAGCCTCCACGCCGGCGGTTTTCGTCACTCGCAGAGCAGGTGCTATGCGTTCAATATAGGTCCGAGCGACCTCCCCAGCAACGGTGATTGGACGCAGGCTGATTCTGAGAGGCGGTTCATCACCCACCACCATGGGTGGCACCTTTCAGAGGTCTTCTGGGATGAACAACGTGTTG
>CBDTWX010000514.1:0-4186 GCA_965364305.1 uncultured Thermoanaerobaculia bacterium | reverse complement strand
CTTCGACCTGTGTGTAGCCGAGCCCGCAGCGCTCGAAAACTCGACAGTACGCGCGCTCCATGGCGCGATACGCCACATCGAGATCCTGTGCGTCAGCGTGAAAGGTATAGGCATCCTTCATGATGAACTCGCGTCCGCGCATGAGACCGAAGCGGGGCCTGATTTCGTCGCGAAACTTGGTCTGGATCTGGTACAGGTTGACGGGAAGCTGCCGGTAGGAGGTGACGGTGCGTCGAACCATGTCGGTGATCACCTCCTCGTGGGTCGGGCCGAAGCAGAAATCACGCTCATGGCGGTCGTTCATCCTCAGCAGCTCGGGACCGTACTCGAACCAACGTCCGGACTCCCGCCACAGCTCCGCCGGTTGGATTGCCGGCATCACGAGCTCGGCCGAGCCTGCGCCTTCCATCTCCTCGCGGATGATCACCTCGAGCTTGGCGAGAGTACGCCAGCCAAGCGGCAGGTAGGTGTAGATTCCGGCCGCGACCTTCGAGATCATTCCAGCTCGGGTCATGAGGCGGTGGGACACCACCTCGGCATCCGAAGGGTCCTGGCGGAGGGTGTGGACAAAATTGTGGCTCCAGCGCATGTTCAACTCCGTCGTACGGCGCGTTCTCTCCGCGCCGGCCGGTGATTCCGCGAGAGATCTCCGATCAGTCCACCGAGACGGCGAACTTGGTTGAGCAACTCGTGGTCAATGCCGCCTTCCGGTCCATCCCCGGCTTTGCGAAGCGCCTCCTCGGCGCCGGTCACATCGCCGGCTCCGAGACGTGCGACCGCCAGCTGGCGCATCAGAGATAGCTCGGTGCCCGCGCGGGCGGCCTGTTCGAGGTACTGCATCGCCTCGCGGTAGCGACCACGCTTGAGGGCGATTCCGCCGAGAGCCGCCAACGGGTAGTGGCGAAGCTCACGCGGGGTCATGTCGAGCGCCTCGCGAGCGAGGTCGCGGGCCGCCGTCAGATCCTCTCCGAGCTCGGACTCGACCAGAGCCAGCTCGTAGGCTGCCATCCCGCGAGTCAGGGGGTCGGTTTGCTCGGACGCGTAGATTCGGCGAGCCATGCGGCGCGCTGCCCGGGGTCTCCCGGCGTGGCGTAGCGACTCCATGAGCGCAACCACGGCGGCCGCCAGATAGGGCGAACCGTCCGGACGATCGCGGAGAATCTCGTGGGCGTGTCGTATGGCTTCGCGGCTCCGCCCGAGTGCCGAAGCGAGCAGCGCTGCCGAGGCCTGGAGCTCTTGTTGGTCGGGGGACGCCTGGAGAGCAGCTTCAAAATGGTCGAGTGCCTTTTCCGGGCGACCGTTTTCTATCGCCGCCTCGGCTTGCCGTGCCAGACGCGCCGCCCCCTTGGGGAGATTGTGGGGTGGAGACCCGCTGAGCAGGCGCACCGTTTCCTGGTACTGGAATCGCTGCGGATCAAGGCGAAGGACCTGTTGGAACGTGTCGAGGGCCTTCCTCGTCCATCCACGACGGAGATAGGCGACACCTAGATTGTAGAGGGCATCTTCAAACTCGGGATCGTGCTCCACTGCGTGACGCAAGGCGTCAACGGCCCGGCCGCTCTGACCCAGCTCGAGTCTGCAGATTCCGAGCAAGTACCAGCTCTGCGTTGCTTCCTCGATGGCCAGGCTTTCCTCGAGGTGGCTCAACGCGCCTCGGTGGTCACCGCGCAAGACCTTGAGAGCACCGAGTGTGAAATGGGGCAGGAAGGCATCGGGAGCCATTTCTCTGGCGCGCGTCAGGCTCGTCTCGGCCTCCCGCCAGAGGCCCAAATCCGAGGCCACCGCACCGAGATAAACCAGCGCCTCGAAATTCGGTCCGCGCAGTTCCAGTACCTTGCGGAAAGCGACCCGTGCGGTCTCCAACTCGCCGGCTTGAAAGGCAGCCTCACCGATGAACGACCACAGCTCGTCGTTGTCGGGTGCCATGCGAGCCAGATCGGTGAGGAGTTCTCGAACCGCGCCGGTGTCCGGTCCGAAGAGAGCGAGTTCGAGTGCTCTCAACGTGCGCCGAAACTCCTGGCTGGCATGGCCGGAGTGCACTGCATGGGAGAGAATGCGCTCGCCGGCTACGCTGAATCGGCGTGATAGATCGCGCGATAGCAGCTCCTGGTCGGCGATTCGTTCCCACCCGTCGACCACCTCCGCACGAGTAACGATGCCCTGGGTTTCGAGCAGACCACCGAGGGACTGCACCCCGGCATGCGCGACCGTCAGGTTGTGCTCGAGCTGTGCGAGGTGCTGGGCGGTGGACGCCACGGCCTGCGACAAACGGCGTAAGCCGTCTTCGAGAGCCGTGATGCGCTCCAGAATGTGCTCTTCGAGTTCCTCCTGGGCCTGAATGAAGGACTCCTCGGAGGCCTCGTCGCTTTCGGTCACCCCGGACACCACGAGCAGCTTGTTTCCGCAGCGGGCGCAGATCTCCTCCTCGGAAGAGTTGAGCGCGCCGCAGAATTGACAGAGCACGGTCTCAGTCCTCTTCGTAGGCGAAGAAGCCTCGACCGGATTTGCGCCCCAGGCGACCGGCGTCCACCATCTTTGCCAGCAGCGGACATGGGCGGTACTTGTCCTCTCCAAACTCGCTGTGGAGGATGCGCATGACGCTCAGACAGTTGTCGAGACCAATGAGATCGGCGAGGCTCAACGGTCCCATCGGATGGTTCATGCCCAATGTCATGATCTGGTCGATCGCCTCGGGTGTGGCGAGATCCTCGGCGACTGCAAAAATCGCCTCGTTGATCATCGGCATGAGCAGGCGGTTCGAGACGAAGCCCGGGTAGTCGTTGCACTCGACCGGAGTCTTGCCCAGGGCTTGGGCCACCTCACGGATGGTGCTCACCGTGGTGTCCGATGTCTCGAGGCCTCGCACCACCTCGACCAGGCGCATGACCGGTACGGGGTTCATGAAGTGCATCCCGATGAAACGGTCCGGTCGTGATGTGACCGCTGCCAAACGGGTGATCGAGATCGATGAGGTGTTGGAGGCAAAGAGAGTTCCGGCTGGACACAGGGCATCAAGCTGGCGGAAGATCTCGGCCTTGATCTCGAAAGACTCTATCGCCGATTCGACCACAAGATCGGCCCTGCGATGCTGGTCGACATGTGTGCTGGTGGTGATTCGCTTCATCAGCGGAGCCTTTTCGGCGGCCTCCACCACACCGCTCTTGATCTGGCGATCGAGGTTGTGATCGATCGTCTGAAGTCCATGCTCGAGGACCTGGTTTTCGAGGTCCGTGAGTATGACGTCGTACCCCGAGAGAGCGGCCACGTGAGCGATACCGGCGCCCATCTGTCCGGCGCCAACGATACCGACAGTGCGTATGTTCATGAGATCTCCCGCCGTGCTCACGAAAGATGGGCGAGTCGAGGCCCGTACCGAATCCCCGCACCGAACCTAATCGTCTGGCACGGCGCTATCGGCACCTGCGTGGCTACAGCAATTCGTCCAGCTTCGCGGCTAGGCTCGCCTTGTCGGTCACACCGACGATCCGGTCGGCCACTTCACCGTTGTTGACCAGGAGGAGGGTCGGGATTGCCTGGATCCCGTACTTGACGGCGGTGTCGCGGTTTGCGTCTACATCCAGCTTGCCGACCACCACACGGTCCGAGTAGTCCTCAGCGATCTCCTCGACGATCGGGCCGACGACTCGGCACGGTCCACACCAGACCGCCCAGAAGTCCACGAGGGCGGGTTTGCCTGCGTTCAGGATGGTTTCATCGAAGTTCGCGTCCGTGATTTCCACTGCGTTGCCTGCCATCGAGTCGTGCCTCCAAGCTCGTACTCTGCCCGTACGTCGCCGGGCGGCCTCATACTACACCATTGGCGATTCGTGCGGCACGAATCGCGGAGTGTCAGCCGATATCTTCGAGAACGGTTCGAGCAACCCGGTCGCCATAGACGATTGCGTAGTTCTGGCCCCGGTCCTCGGGAAAGATCTGCGCCATCGAGCACAGGTACAGCCCGGACACCCCCGATCTCATGGGCGGGATCTTCGATCGGTAGCCGACAGTCACCACCGGTTGCGCGTACTCTGCGCGGAAGTGGTGGGATGCGATGACCCATGCGGGATCGAAGGCGGGATTGATCGTCGCCAGTTTTGGAAGGTAGGCGGCGAGCACCTCCCGTTTGGGTGCCGTGAACAGTGGGTGATTGGTGAACAGGTAGTTTGAAATGTAGAGGATATGGCGG
>CBDTWX010000513.1:0-4206 GCA_965364305.1 uncultured Thermoanaerobaculia bacterium | reverse complement strand
GCACCGCCAATGGAGCGGTGTGGATGCTCTGGGAGCCGGTCGTCTTTGGACTTTTCCTGTTGGTAGGATCCCTCTGGTGCACCGTGTGCCCGTTGTCGGGTGGAGGACGGGCGGTACAGCGTCTGTTTTCGCTCGATCGACCGCCGCCGCCGTGGGTTCTCCGTGCGGGAACCTGGCTCTCGGCCGCAGGACTGGTGCTCATCCTGTGGTCCGAGGAGTTCTTTCACATGGCCACGACGCCTTTTGCCACCGGCGTTCTGCTCCTCGCGCTGATTGCCTCGGCGGTGGTCTGCTGTGTGATCTGGCAGCGGCGACGGCCTGTGCCCTTCTGGTCCTGGGTTGGGGTCCGCTGATGGCCTACCAGATGGGCCACATTCCATTCTTCGACTCGTTGGTCGTTGTGTCCCAGCCTGGTTCGTGGTGGTCCCGCTGGCCCGGTCCCGCCGTGACGACCATGACCGCGCTGCGGGTTGCCTGGGTCGTCTTTGCCGCAGTTCTCTCGGCCATCATCCTTTGGAACGCCAACGGCGTCGCCAGAAAGTCGGGAGTCGCTATCCGAACCGCGGGTTGGTCCATTCTGATCGTGGTGTGCACCGTGTATACATTCGGCATGTTGTGGCTCGTCTCGGGCTAGTCGAGATCCACCTCCCCGGTGAACATTTGGAACTCGATCAGCCGATCCTCGGGGTCGCGGGCGAAGAAGTTGTAGATCGGGTAACGCGGGTTTTCCCGGGGCGCATCGAGCGCCGACTCTCGGAATCGATCGTACATCCGGTCGACACCCTCGCGGTCGGGGGAGACGAATGTGAGGATTCCGCAGGTCTCTCTCTCATCGCGCTGGCAGAAACCGAAGAGGAAGTGGCCGTAGCGAAAGATGCGGCAGTCGCCCTGATCCATCCACATCTCGGCGCCGACCTTCGCGGTGTAGAACTCGGTGAGGATGTCGAGCTCAACGGTTCTGAAGAACACAACTCCGGTCATCGATACCTCCGAGATCTCCCGGCGAACGCCGCGCCGGTTGCCGATGGTACTCCATCGGGCCGCGGCTCGACCGATAGCACCCGCTTCGTCGAGCTGTGATTCACATCACGACTCGTTGAGATCGCGGCGAGATATCATCGGAGAGTTGAGATGATCCACAGAGGGGGCGGACGGAGGGGCGACATGCTCTCGCGACTGTGCCGGATCGGCGTCTGCATCGTGGTTCTGGTGTGGGGGGTCTCCGCCATCACGCCGGCCACTGCACAGGAAATCATCATCGACCACACCTGTACCGATATCAGTCAGATTCCACCGTACTGGATCGAGCAGGCAAAGCAGTTTGCCGTCCACTATGCTCACACCTCTCACGGCAGCCAGATCGTCAGTGGCCTGACGCACCTCGAGACAGTGGATCCGACCTATGCGGTGTCAATATTTACCGCAGGATCGGTGCCCCCGACCGTGCTCGGCTGTAACCCGGGTGATCTCTGCATCTACGACGGCAACCCGCCGGAGACCTATATCACCCCGGAAGACTACTGGGAAACTCAGGCGGGGATGGACCGCACCGAGGCAGTGGTCGACACAGGGCTCTTCGATATTTCAATGTGGTCGTGGTGTGGCCAGATGTCGTACTACTCGGAGAGCGCGGTTCAGCTCTACCTGGACACGATGGCTGCCTGGAGTTCAACGTACCCGGAAACGGAATTCATCCTGATGACCGGACACACCGATGGGGGCGGGGAGACCCTCGCCGCCAACAACGACCTCGCTCGCCAGTACGCAGTGGACAACGACATGGTCCTTTTTGATTTTGCCGACATCGAGACCTATGATCCTCTTGGCGGCGGTCCCTACGACAACAACAGCGACGGCAACTGCACGTGGTGCGTCGATTTTTGCGCGAACCACCCGAGCTACTGCGCGAGCCTCCCATCATCCTGTGCGCACACCAGCAGCCATCCCGAAGACACCCTTTTCTGCAAGCTCAAGGGTCAGGCCTTCTGGTGGATGCTGGCCCGGCTCGCGGGCTGGGAGGGTCCGGCACCGATATTTATCGACGGGTTCGAGTCGGGCGATACGTCGGAGTGGTCGAGCGCGGTTCCTTGACCCAACCGTTTTCATCCAAGGCATTTTGCGCAGGCGAGAAGCCTGCACCGCTCTATCTGAAGGAAGTTTGAATGGGGGCCTAGCCCCGGAGCAGTTCGAGTCTTCGCAAGGCCTCTCGTTTGCCGATTCCCCGAACCTCTGCCCATGCGGCGAGACGCTTCGCCCTGGGCTTGGACTTGCCGCTTTCCCAGCTGTAGATGGTGAGGCTCGAGACACCGACCAGCGCTCCGTAGTCCCTTGCCGAGAGGCCGAGACGCTGACGATCCGACTTGACCCATTTGGGCGAGAAGCGAACGGCCCTGGCGGGCATTTCCTTGGGCTCTTCCTCGAGACGGCGTTTTTCTTGCTTCTCCAAGAACTTCATCTGGCGCTGAAGGACGGCGATTTCATTTTTGAGCGCCGACACCGTCCGGCGCAGATCTGAGTTTGTTTTCTTGAGAGGGCCGACCTGTTGGCGGACCTCTTTGCGGGCCAATCGACTGATCTCTTCACGAAGGACCGAGGCAACGTCTGGCATGTGGGCTCCATTCTTGTATCGGCGTTGATCTTTTCCATATAATCAGTTTGACTACGTGTGTCAAAGGAGTCGATCCATAAAACCTTAGCACAAAAACCGATTTTAAATCCATTGAGCGTAACAATCGACATTTGAAGAACTCACACACGAGAGAAAGCGGTCGAGTACTGCGGATTCGAACTATCGGCGAAAAGGGGTCACAAACCACTGCTCACCGACCATGTCTCGAGAGGCAAAACACCAGATGACACACTTCTTCCCGGTCAAATAGGTCGGATTCGAGGACGCGGCTCGCATGAGGTTCATTCGTGCTGCATTAGCTCCACCCCCCTTTGTAGTCAACACATCTACAGGGAAGCCCAGCTCGAAGGCCAGTTGGTGGGCGATGCCAAACCCTTGCGCCGATCCAAACTCGGTATAACTGTCCCCGATGATGACAACTGGACTCTCGGGATTCCTCTGGGCTATCGCCATCGAGCCGGTTTCTCCTGAGAATGTCACTTTTCGAACGTCCATCTCGATGGCTTCCAGCTCGAGGTTTTTCAGGGCCGGCGATGTGATTTCTGCGTCTTCGAGGCCATCTTGGATTCTCTTGATAAGGTCACCCGTGTGGTTGATCGTCAGCCATTCGTGATGGATAGACCTCTTTTCCAGGCCGCCGTACCAGTCCATCTTCTTGATCTTCTCAGCGATCGCTCCTCCCGCGACATACACTCCAAACCCGGTCCAATGCGACTCGGTTGGAATGAAGACGGGTCTGCGGGCGGAAGACCGTTGATCGATGAAGATCGGCGTCAGATCCACCGCCTCACAGTCGTTCGACTCGAGACGGTCGAAGAAATCTCGCTGTTTTCGAGAGAGACAATTTTGCCCGAGGGCGTCGGCGAGACGAGGAGAATCGAGCACTGACTCCGGATACACAAGGGTCCGTACCGGAATCGGGACCACGATCAGGGAGATCCCCATTTCTTCGAGCCCCCGTTTGAAATAGAGGATCGCGGTCGAAGGAGCCACCGCGCCGCGTGGCAGGGCTTCTTTTCCATCGGCTCCCAACAGTATTCTCGGCTTGCTGTCGACCAGGTACTCGAGCTCGCTCTTGAGAAGAATCCACCCGTTTCTTCCGATCACGACATGCTTCACGGATGGACTGATAGGCGGGAGATCGAAATAGCGCTGGCATGCCTCGAGAAACTCGCGTTCGATGTGTTTTGGGGCTCCCTCGGCAGAGGGTGGAACCGAGGTCTGGCTCGGACCGGAACAGGCCCAGGCGACCACGAAGGCC
Organism: uncultured Thermoanaerobaculia bacterium; assembly: GCA_965364305.1. Classification (GTDB taxonomy): domain Bacteria; phylum Acidobacteriota; class Thermoanaerobaculia; order Thermoanaerobaculales; family Sulfomarinibacteraceae; genus Sulfomarinibacter. The sequence continues at coordinate 316 of CBDTWX010000513.1, read as the reverse complement.
AGACCGAGCGCAGCTGCGCGAGCGGCTGTGGACCACGTGACCGTTCCCGATTTTCTGGAATGCACGAGCCTGTTCAGACCCTCCAGACGTTCCAATATGAAGTCAAGATACCGACTGGCGACCACCCACGATTCCTTCCACTGCCTCGATCGAGCATACCACCTGGGCGGGCATTGCGGTCTGGGGCGGGCTCGGGAGCCTGGAAGTAGTTGACACGTCAGGTGTGTCGGTTGGAACAGCCAGCGATGAGCAGCTCGCGCCACGTCAGGAATCGCGATCACCCAGTTGCTGACGGTATCGGCGGAGCCGGCGAAAG
>CBDTWX010000512.1:0-4210 GCA_965364305.1 uncultured Thermoanaerobaculia bacterium | reverse complement strand
CCGTGGCGGTTGGAGGCGAACGCGATCAGGCTTCCATCCCTCGACCAGACAGGAAATTTCTCCGAAGCGGGGTGGGCGGTCAGTCTCTTGGCCTCTCCACCGGAGCTCGGCACCAGCCACAAATCGCCCTGCCACGAAAAGGCGATCTGCGATCCGTCGGGGGACGGCGCGGGGTGCCTGGGCAGCGGCGCTTCGATGGCGGTAGCCGGTATGGCGAGGATGAGCGAAAGGACGGCGGCGGTAACAACGCGACGAAACATGGATTCTCCCTCCGTGTGTCTTCCACAACCGGCCGGTCTCAGATCGAAGGCCGTCATCCGCCTCGCATTCCGGCCGCTGAGGAAGGGTAGCAGAGCGATCTGATCACCGTTTCGTTGCAGGGTTGTGACGGCATGTGAAGATTCGTCACGGTACTGTCATTTCTCGATGGTCGGTGCTCCTCGGCTCGTACAATAAATGGAAGGACAGCCACAAACAGGTCAAAAGGGGGTGGCCATGATTCTCTCAGGAATCCTCCGATGTGTGGTCCCGGCTTTGCTGTTGGCCGGGTTCGCGGGTTGTACCGGCGATCGCCCGATCGGTGTCCTTCTGCCGAACACCGGTCCGGCCGAGGTCTACGGTCGAGCGGTGGGAGACGGCATCAGCCTGGCTCTTGTCGAGGCTGAGGAGTGCGCCGTGCTTCCGAAAGGGTGCGAGGTCTTCGAGGCCGACACGACCTCGCAACCGAGAATCGCCGCCGCGGAGCTCCAACGGCTGGTCAATGAGCACGACGTGGCCATCGTGGTTGGCGGTGTCACGACGGACGAGGCAGCGGCGCTGATTCCGGTCGTCGAGAAGAACCACGTCGTGTGTGTCTCGCCATCGGCGCCGGCCAGTGATCTCGCAAGCCGCAGCCGGTACTTTTTTCGCCTCTTCGCGACGGACGAGGTCGAGGGAAGCACCGCGGCGCGCCATCTCTTCAGCCAGAGGTCGGTACGCAAGGTCGTCGTGGTGACCGACGACTCGGTTTTCACGCGCGGGATCGAAACCAAGTTTCGCCAGCATTTCGAGTTCAACTTCGGCGGTGAGATCGTCGCGACCATACACACCAGCGTCGAGTTCTGGAAGAGCCAGCTGTCGGATGCCCTCCATGCGCATGATCCGCGGGCGGTCTACGTTGTCGGTCACGGCGAGACCACGTTGAAGGTCCTCGAGCAGCTCCACGACATTCACTTCGGCGGGGTTCGATGCACCACATCGAGCCTCTATCTGACGCACGTGATCTCACGCGGCGGCGCCGCCGCCGAGGGCGCTGTCTTTCCGCTCATCGCCTTCGACATCGCGTCGGAGAATGACCCAGTCCATGGCTTTGTCGACCGTTTTCGCAGTCATTTCGGCGAACCGCCCGACATCTACGCCGCCCACGGCTACGATGCGATGAGGGTCGCCATTCGAACGATGGTCCACGCCAGGGCGCATCGCCCTCGCGTGTTGCGTCAGTACATGACCATCGGATTGCGCGATTTCACCGGGGTCACCGGCGCCGTCGCCTTCGACGAACGTGGCGATGTCCGACGCTATCCGGTCATGCACCAGATCTGGAATCAGCGCGTGGTGAGGTCGAGCTGGCTGGACGAACTGCGCGATCGCACGCGGAAGGAGATCATCGAAAGTCTCCAGCCGGAGCCGACGCCGCAGGTTTGATTCCACCGGTCTCTGTGCCCGTCTCCGTCTCAGTGCCCGACGAGGACGACACCCGATTCACAGATCCCTCCACTCCGTCGCTTCGCTCCTTCGGTCGGGATGACAGATGTAACACCTTCCGTCGAGTTGAAAGGCGGTGTGGCGAAGAAGGTGTCATTCCGAGCGAGGCCAAGGGCCGAGTCGAGGAATCTGTGGACCTGCACTAGAGAGGACAGGGCCTTTCCCCCTCAAACCCTCAACCTCCAGGTCGGCGACCCATCGGGCACGGGCACGGAGACGGAGGCGGGCGCATGGTTGGGTAGATCACTCGACCACGTGCTGTGCTAGGCTGCACGCCGTACGGCGACATATGGGATTACATCGAAGAAACCCCTGGATTCCGAGAATCGGCTGGCTCGTCGTGAGCCTCGCCCTGATCGCATTTCTTTGGGGCCTGCGCCATCGTTCGCAGCTCGAGATGAGCGGTCAGAAAGCCGTGCAGATGCTCTTCGTGCCGTCGGTGGAGCAGGGAACCCTGGTGCGGCGTGGTGACGAGCTCGCCCGTTTCATCCGCACCGATAGTGGGCTCACGCTGCGCTCCCAGGTCCCGACCAGCTATGCTGCGGTGATCCAGGCACTGGGCGCGGGTCAGGCCGATGTGGCGTGGATCCCGGCGTTCGCCTATGTCCTCGCCAACGCTCGCTATGGCGCCGAGGCGAGGCTTCAGGTGGTTCGTTCGGTCGATCGGTACGCCATCCTCGTCACTCGCTCGGGCGGGGGGGAGCCGCAACGCCTCGAGGGGCTCGTGGATCGCAGGGTGGCCATACCTCAGACCCTCAAGGGTCGGTTGCGTGCCGCGCTGGTAGGAAAGCTCGACGAGTACGCCCCGGGTTGGGTCGAGGTGCCGGTGGCTGACGACAAACAGGCCATCTGGCAGCTGGTGGAGGAGCGCGACGTCGATGCCGCGGCCAGCCGTCACGTCTACTCCGGCCCCAACGATCTCGTTGGCGATGGCCGCAAGGAGCTCGAGTACGAGCGCCCCGGGACCCTCCTCGAGACGCAGATCATTCACACTGGCGAGCGGCCGGAGCCGGAGCTCTCGAGCGTCTATTTCGGGTGCATCATGACGCGTACCGATTCGGGGGTTCGCCGCCTCGAAGACCTCAACGGCACCAACTTTGCCTTTTCCGACGAGACCTCGACCTCGGGTCACATCTTCGCCCGTGCTCTGCTCCAGCGTTCCGGAGTGGCCCTCGGCCACGTGCTCTATGCGGGCGGGCACCCCAACGTGGTGCAGGCCGTGCGCGATGGCAAGGTGGCCGGCGGCGCTGCCTTCTACTCTCCGCCATCGGCGGCAAACCTGCGAGACGGAACCCTGGTGGGCGATGCCCGGTTTCTGATCCTCAAAAACATGCAAACCCAGGAAGAGCGCGCAAGGATGCTCGATGAGGTGAGGATCGTCGCTCTCACCGATCCCATACCAAACGACGTGTGCTGTGTGCGGCGCGGATTCCCGGAGACCGTATGGGAGCGGTTCGAGGCCTCGATGCAACGTTTTCTCGAGACCCCCGACGGACGCAGCGCGTACTACGATCTCGTCGCCGGGGTCGCCGCCGCACCGACCACTGACGCCGACTTCGACGATTTCCGCGCCGCGCTCACCGAGGCCGGTGTCAGCGCCTCGGCGCTGCTCGAAGCTGCGGAGAAGCGACTCGAACGCCAGCGCCAACGCAGTGAGGGCGGATCGTGAACGCGGTCGCCAGGCCCGCCGCCTCGGCCGCGGTCCGCATCGAGGGCCTCGGCATGGTCTACCCGCGCGGAGTGCGCGCCCTTGAAGGTGTCGATCTCGAGGTTGAAGAGGGCGAGTTCCTGGCAATCCTGGGGCTCTCCGGTTCAGGCAAGTCGACTCTCCTGCGGTGTATCAACCGGCTGATCGACCCCACCGAGGGGAAGGTCTGGATCTACGGTCACGAGATCACTGCCTGCCGTGGTGGTGAGCTGCGCCGCTTGAGGCGACAGGTGGCGATGATTTTTCAGCAGTTCAATCTGGTGCGTCGCCACACCGTCCTCGCCAACGTGCTCTCGGGAGCTCTCGGACGCAGCCGTCTTTTGCCCAGTCTGATCGTGTCGTTTCCGCCCGCTGAGCAGGAGCGGGCGATCCAGAACCTCGACCGGGTAGGGCTCGGCGACCGCGCCGGCAGCCGCGCCGACGCCCTTTCCGGCGGCCAGCAGCAGCGGGTCGCGGTGGCGCGCGCGCTCATGCAGGAGCCGCGGCTGATCCTCCGATGAGCCGGTGGCCTCCCTCGACCCGGCGCTCCGCCACTCGGTCATGCGCCACATCGAGGCCCTCAACCGCGACGAGGGTTTGACGGTGATCTGCTCGCTCCACGACATCGACCTCGTGGAGCGCTACGCCACCCGGCTGGTGGCCCTCAGGGACGGCCGGCTGGTGTGGGAAGGGCGGTCGTCCGACTTCGATCAGGGGACTTTCAAAGAGATCTATGGCGAGGACGCCGAGCCGGCGTCGAACACGGGGTTCTGATGGCTC
>CBDTWX010000511.1:0-4215 GCA_965364305.1 uncultured Thermoanaerobaculia bacterium | reverse complement strand
GGACGCCGTGATTCGCCGTCCGTAGTAGACGCCTGGTGAGAAGTACGGGCTAGGTCTTCTCTCTCGACTCCAGATAGTCGGCAGGCGGCATGACCATCACGCCCTGAAGACGTTTGCCGAAAAAGCGCCCGAAGTGGGCAAGATCGCCAGTGATCAGATGCGTCGCCTTGCCAAGTACGGCCGCCCGCAGAATGGGCCTGTCTTTCTCCGGGAGTTGTTCTTCATCGTCGATGGTCCTCGGATCGCCCTCGTCAGTCAACTCGGTCCTTTCGAGAATCGAGTCAAGGCGCATCTGCTGTTCTTTGGCAGGCAGGTTGCGACGAGCCTCCGCTGCAGCGTACCGCGAAGTGAAGACGTGGGTATCGCTCAGCTCCCATAGCCTGAGCAGGCCGGCAGGTTCGCGGTAGGCAGCGGAGAACAGAACGTTGGCGTCGAGAAACAGCCTGTCCACGATTCACCGGCCTGGCTGCCGGTGAGGGATATCGTCGGGATCGAGCCCCATGGCCCGCACCTCCTTGACGATTTCACGATAGTCCTCGTCGTCGACAGCGTTGGTGAGCAGGAACTCGGCACGGCGCTCTGGAGTGTATATCTCGATCGGCATGGCGACGGCTGGTCTGAGCAGGATCCCGTCCTCTCGTCCCTCGGCAATGATCAGTGCTCCCTCACTGAGGCCATATCGTTCCCTGAGTTCGGCGGGCACGACGATCGTCCCCCGTTTACCCATGCGGCTCGTCACGTCGGCCATGTCTTCGCCTCCGAATATATGAATATCAGAGATTCAGATAATCTGCAACCAGATTTCGCGCGACCAGAACCGAACCCCATCCGTTCGAAATGCCGTACCGCAGACTTCGGTCAATTCTCCACACCACAGTTCTGAAAAAGCGTGCCTCGCGCTATTACGCCACATTTTGCACAGAATTCTTTCATTCTGGTCGCGCCTATGGCGCTTGACGGGCCGCGGCCTGTTTCCTTTTGGAGAGGGGCTCACGCCCCAGGCTATACACATGCCGCCGCCTTGCGGCTTCGCCCCCCGGTCAACGGGTCTCTTGCCGTCCGAGTTCACCAGACGCTGTTCTTCGGGAGGCCCAGTCCGTGTATTCCAGCTGTGGCATGCTGGGTGCGGTCGCCGGTGTCCTCTGCTCGGCCGGTGGCCGGAGGAGGAATCATGCGATTCAGGACCGTTGCTATTCTCTGCGTGTTGCTCGCGATCGGTTCGGCTGCAATTGCCGACAAGCTCACCGTCGACTGGATCTTCAGCGACGAAGGCGACACCGCGACCACGATGCCCGAGACCAGATGGACCGACGACGGCGTCCTGATCTTTCTCGACGAGAGCCGCCCGAAGACGGAGCGGACCCTGGAGCGGTTCGTCCCCGCCACCGGTGCGCGCGGGCCGGCGGTGGATCGCGATTCGGCTATGGCAAGCCTCGCTCCTCTCATCGGCAGCGAGTCGATGCCCGAGGCCCTCGAGTGGCCGGACGACATCGACGCGACGGGTCGCCTCGCCCTCTACACCATCGAGGACGACCTCTTCCTCCTCGATCTTGCGGTGTCTCGGTTCGAGCGTCTGACCAGCACCCCCGAGATCGTCCGCGCGGCGCGCTTTTCGCCCGACGGCCGCCGCATCGCCTTCGTCCGCGACAACGACCTCTTCGTGCTCGATCTCGATCCGCGGGCGGAGCGACGTCTCACCGGCGACGGCGCCGAAACCCTGCTCAACGGCGTGCAGTCGTACGTCTACCAGGAGGAGATTTTTTATGACGAGGTCGGCTACTGGTGGTCTCCCGACTCGGCCGCCCTGGCATTCCTGCGCTTCGACGAGTCGATGGTGAGCGAAATGCTGTGGGTCGATCACGCGCCGGCCGTGCCGCGGGTGATCCGCCAGCGCTACCCCAAGGCCGGCGGCGTCAACCCGCAGGTCCGACTGGGCCTGGTCGAAGCCGGGGGCGGCGCGACGAGATTCGTCCCGGCCGCCCAGATGCCCTCCGAGTACGTCATGGGGGTCACCTGGCGACCCGACAGCCGCAAGGTGGCGGTTCAGGTGAGCAATCGCATGAGCACCCGGCTCGACCTCTACCTCGTGGACCGCGCGACCGGCGATGCCGAGCGGATCCTGTCCGAACCCGACGAAGGGTGGGTCAACCAGCGCGAGATCGACTTCCTGGCCGACGGGAGCTTCGTGTGGTCATCCGAGCGCGACGGTCACACCCACCTCTACCTCCACGGTGACGACGGCGCCCTCGCGCGGCAGCTGACCCGCGGGCCGTGGTCGGTGCGCAGCCACAGCTCGTTCTACGGCGAGGCTCTGGGTTCGGCCTTTGTCGACGAGGCGGCCGGCGTCGTCTACTTCACCGCCCGAGAGGTCTCGCCGGTCGAGTGGCAGCTCTACCGCGTGGGTCTCGACGGTGAAGGCTTCCAACGCGTGTCCGAGACCGCGGGCGTCCACCGGGTCGACTTCAGCCGCGACCTCCGCTTCTACACCGACTCCCACTCCGCGACCTGCTCGCCGCCAACGCTTTCGGTGCGCGGCGCGGATGGCCGGCGCGTCGCCGAGCTCGCGACCTCGCGGCCCGATTTGATGGCGGACTTCGACTGGGTGTGTCCCGAGCTGCTCACTGTTCCCGCGGAGGACGGCTACCCGGTGCAAATGCGCCTCGTCAAACCGCAGCCCTTCGACCCGGCACAAAAGTACCCGGCAGTGGTCTACATCTACGGCGGGCCGGCGGCGCCGGTGGTGCGGGACGCGTTCGACTACTCATTTGCCCGCAACGCGCCCTTCGACCAGCTGCTGGCCCGCTCGGGCTATGTGGTGATGAACGTCGATCCGCGCAGCGCCACCGGCATCAGCAAGGCCGACGAGAACTCGATCTCGGGCCGCATGTGGGCCGACGGCGAGCTCGCCGACATGCTGGTCGGCGTGCGGTGGCTGAAAGGGCTCGACTGGGTCGACGGCGACCGGGTCGGCGTGTGGGGTTGGAGCGGCGGCGGAACGTCGACCCTTCTCTTGATGACCCGCTCGGAGGAGTTCAAGGCGGGGGTCTCGATCGCCCCGGTCACCGACTGGCGCTTTTACGACACCAAGTTCACCGAGACCTACATGAGGACCCCGGCCGAAAACCCCGAGGGGTATGAAAACTTCGATCTGGTGGCTCGGGCCGGCGACCTCCACGGCCGGGTGATGCTGGTCCACGGGACCTATGACGACAACGTCCACCCCCAGAACACGTGGGCGATGGTCGACGCCCTGCTCGAGGCCGGCAAGACCTTCGACCTGATGGTCTACCCGATGCGCAAGCACGTCATCGAGGACCGGCCCGCGAAGCGTGATCTCTACAAGAGAATGCTGGAGTTCTGGAAGCGGAACTTGTGAGAGCTGCATCGCAGCTTGTGTCTTCTCCGGCCGCTTGCGTACACTCGGCGGGCCGTGCGTGATGCAGGTCAAAAAACTGGGGGTGGATTCGATGGAGCGTTTTCTTCTTGCGAGCGTCATCTCGCTGATCGGTTTCTCTTCGGCATTCGCCGAGCCGGCAAAAGGCTACTACCGGTTCCCGGCGATCCACGGCGACACCATCGTCTTCGCCGCCGAAGGAGACCTGTGGACCGTCTCGACCGAGGGCGGCGTGGCGCGAAGACTGACCACCCACCCGGGCGAGGAGAGCCACCCCGCCATCTCCCCCGACGGCCGGACCCTGGCCTTCACCGCCCGTTACGAGGGGCCGGCCGAGCTCTACACCATGCCGCTGCTCGGCGGCCTTCCGACCCGCCAGACCTATGAGGCGGAGTCGTCCCTCGCAACCACCTGGACCCCCGGAGGTGAGCTGGTCTACACCACATCCCACTTCTCGACTCTGCCGGACTACCAGCTGGTCTCGATCAATCTCGAAAACGGTGAGCGACGGCGCATCCCCCTGAGCCAGGCGAGCGAGGGCGTGTTCGACGGCTCCGGCACCACCCTCTTCTTCGTCCGCCCCGCATATCACCGCAACGTTACCAAACGATACGTCGGCGGGACGGCGCGCAAGATCTGGAAGTTCGTCGATGGCGCGCCGGAGGCCGAGGTCCTGACCGCCGACTACCCGGGGGGCAGCCACACCCCGATGTGGTCGGACGACCGGGTCTACTTCATCACCGATCGCGACGGCACCATGAACGTGTGGTCGATGGACGAAAACGGGGGCGACCTCGAGCAGCACACCCGCCACAGCGGCT
>CBDTWX010000510.1:0-4218 GCA_965364305.1 uncultured Thermoanaerobaculia bacterium | reverse complement strand
CCGCTGTCCGGGAGGTGGAGGATGCCCTGGCGCGGCTTTCTGCCGAGCCCGAACCGCTGGTCGTGCAGCTGCCGCGCCGCCCGGGCCAGAAGGAGTCACGGTGGATGCACCTCGCCGCCGGTCCCCCCGCGGAGGAGCTGCTGCGGGTGGCCTCGATACCGGCCACAGAGTCGCCGGCGCGCCGACGACTCGTGGATCGGGTCGATGAACTCGAGGACCGGGTCGCCCGCCTCGAGAAGGAGCTCGGACGCCTGCGCGATACGCTCGAGTAGACAGCCCGGACGGCTCATCCGGTGGAGGCGACAAGATCAGGAAGCCGAACCTCCTGATCACTGTCGGTGGCGCGTGGATGATGGCGAGGTGCTGGTCGTTTTGGCGCGAGGCCGGGTACCATGGAGACAGAAACACGAGGTGCACGACAATGTGGACACGAACCTATCGAAGGATCTGGCGGTTGGCGCTGGTGACGATCGTCATTTCGTCGGGATCAGCCGAAGCCCAGAACCTGTTGACGAACCCCGACTTTGATCTCGATCCGACGAACCCGGCGAACGGATGGATCGTCAACGGCACCGGGTTGCTGAGCCACAGTCTGGGAACGGGTGATCCGGCCCCGCCTTCTGCGAGGGTCGACACCACCGGACCTCAATGGCTCGATCTTCACCAATGCGTTGAAGTCGATCCCGGCGCCGCGTATGACTTCTGGGCGCGAAGCTACACGCACACGAGTTATGGCAGCTCGTCGAACTCCGTTTCCGTGTCGTTTTTCAGCACCGCCGATTGCTCCTCCGGGCTGATCTTGAACGTGCCGACCGAGCACAACCTCTTTCCCAATTGGTCCCTGCGCTGGTCGCATGAGGTGGTCGCTCCGCCCGGTGCCTCGAGCGCGCGCATCGAGCTGGCAGCAGACGGCGCCGATGCCGAGATGGACATCTCGTGGGATGACGTGATGCTGCGTGTGTCTCCACCACTCTTTGCCGACGGCTTCGAGTCGGGCTCGACAAATGGGTGGTCCGCATCGGTGCCGGGCAGCGGAGATCCCACCGAGCTGCAGTGCATCGACTCTGGAGACTGGACCCTCGTCCTGGTTGGCGAATGGTCGGGCCAGTATTTCTGCCGGCCCGCTGAAGGGCCGTGCGAGCAGGGTTTCCTCCAGCGCACCGACACTGAAGGATCGTGCGAAGCGAAGCAGGGCTGCGTCTTCGACCCGGGCTTCTGTTACTGCCCGCCCGACCTGGTCTGTTTCTGCGGCGGCGGGCCGCCGCCCCAGTGCGTGGAGAGCCCGTAGATCTCTCACGAACGAACCGGGAGCCGGGGAACTCTCAATGCAGGGCGACAGCCACCCGATCGCCGAGCGAAATGGCCCATTTCAACAGCCCGTGGCCTGTTTGACCGCGCCGACTTGCGGCCCACAGGCGCCCTCCCGTGCGCTATGATCTTGGCCATGAAAAACACCATGCTGCGCGTCGTTGTCCTGGGTCTTTTTCTCTTCCAACCCGTTTCCGTCATTTGCGCGAAAAAGAAGGCCGAGGGTCCCGAAAACACCTCGGCCGCCGAGGATGAGGGGCCGCTCACGCTCGAGAAGGTCTCGCTCGATGGGCTCGCCTTCCGCAGCATCGGGCCGGCGATTACAGGAGGACGGATCGTCGACATCGACGTCAACCCGAACGACCACTCCGAGTACTACGTCGCGTCCGGGCACGGGTCGCTGTGGAAGACCATCAACAGGGGCGTGACCTTCTCTCCGATATTCGACGGCCAATCGTCGTTTCCCATCGGCGCCGTCACTCTCGACCCGTCGAACCCGAACGTGGTTTGGGTGGGCACCGGTGAGAACAATGCCCACTCCTACGTGGTCCCCGGCGACGGGGTCTACAGGAGCCAGGATGGTGGCAAGAGCTGGGCCAACATGGGATTGAAAGAGTCCCAGCAGATCGGCGAGATCGTGGTGCACCCGGAGGATTCAGATGTGGTCTGGGTGGCCGCCTACGGCCCGCATCGGCAGTCGGGGGGCGAGCGAGGTGTGTTCAAGACCACCGATGGCGGCGAGACGTGGACCAACGTCCTCCACCCGAGCGATCACACGGGGTGCTGGGAGCTGCACATGGACCCGCGGGATCCCGACGTTCTCTACACGGTCGCGCACCAGAGGCAGCGCTACCTGACGACGATCGTGACGGGCGGAGACGAGAGCGCGATCTACAAGACGACCGACGGCGGCGACACCTGGAAGCGGCTCGAGGGCGGACTGCCCCAGAAGATGGTTGGACGCATCGGTATGGACATCTCGCCGGTGAACCCGGATGTGCTCTTCGCGGTGGTCGATGCCAAGGACGAGAAGGAGCGTGGGACCTACAAGAGCACCGACGCAGGCGCCAGCTGGACCAGGGTCAGCGATTACGTCACCTCCTATCCCTTTTACTGCCAGAAGCTTATCTGCGACACACAGAACGTGGACCGGGTCTACGGCATGGACATCTTCAACCAGGTGAGCATCGATGGCGGCACGACCTGGACTCGTTTGGGGGAGGACAAGAAGCACGTGGACAACCACACACTGTGGATCGACCCGACCGACAACCGGCACCTGCTATCAGGCACCGACGGCGGGGTCTACGAGTCGTTCGACATGGCCAAGACGTGGCACTTCAAGGCGAATCTCCCGTTGGCGGAGTGCTACAAGGTGACTGCGGACAACGACAAGCCCTTCTACAACGTCTACATCGGGACCCAGGACAACAACAGTCTCGGGGGACCGTCCCGGACCATCAACTCGAGCGGGATCACCAACGCCGACTGGTACTTCACCCTCGGGGGGGACGGGTTCGAGACCCAGGTCGACTGGACCGATCCGAACATCGTTTACTCGCAGTGGCAGTTCGGCAACATCGTCCGATACGACAAGCGCTCCGGCGAACGCCTGTTCCTGCGAGGCTTCGAGAAGCCCGGGGACGAGGCTTATCGCTTCGACTGGGATGCGGCGTTGATCATCTCCCGCCACGATCACAAGCGCCTTTACCACGGCAGCAATCTGGTGCTGCGCTCGGATGATCAGGGAGAGAGCTGGCGGGAGATCAGCCCCGATCTCACGCGTGGGGTGCCGACCGAGCTCCACCGCCTGATGGATCGCAGCTGGAGCATCGACGAGATGGTCTCCAAGGCGTCCTTCGCCCACATCGTGACCCTTGCCGAATCTCCTCTGGACGAGAATGTTCTCTATGCGGGATCCGGAGACGGACTTCTGCACTTCACCCACGACGGCGGCGAGAACTGGCTGGAAGCGCAGCTCGAGGGTCTCCCGGAGTTCGCTCGAATCCACCACATCGTCGCCTCGCCGCACGACAAGAACGTCGCCTACGCGGCCTGCCACAACTTCTTCGCCGGGGATTTCAAGCCCTATCTCTACAAGACGACCGACGGTGGGGCCCACTGGGCTCTGATCAACGCGAACCTACCGGAACGCGGGTCGACCTTCACGGTCGGCATCGACCACGTCGATCCGGACCTGCTCTTCGTGGGCACGATGACGGGCGTCTTCGTTTCGAACACGCCGGAGATCCTGTGGGTCAAGCTGAAGGCTGGGATTCCGGCGTCGGTTCTGGTGATGGATCTCGACATTCAAAAGGACGAGAACGACCTGGTGGTATCGACCTTCGGGCGAGGGGTCTACATCCTCGACGACTACTGCCCTCTGCGCCGGCTCACGACGGAGACCCTCGAGGAACCGGCGGTCCTTTTCCCGATCAGCGACGCGCTGATGTTCGTCGAGGCCGATCCGATGGGCTTCCCAGGGGTAGGGTTCCAGGGGGCCAGCTTCTTCGCGGCCGAAAACCCCGAGGTCGGCGCAGCGATCACCTACTACGTCAAGGAGGATTTCAAATCCCTGAAAGAGCTTCGCAACGAAACGGAAAAGAAGCTGCAGGAAGAGGGCAAAGACGTCGAGCTCCCGAGCTATGAAGCCCGCAGAAAGGAAGCGACCGAGGAGGAGCCCTTCCTTCTCTTCGTGATCTCCGGTTCGGATGGACGGGTCATCCGCAAGATCAAGAAACCGATCGAGCCCGGCGTCCGGCGTTTGGTGTGGGATTTCCGCTCCAGCCCCGTCGGTCCGATCTCCCTGAAATCGCCCGGGGAGTATGTGCCCTGGGAGTCGCCCGAGGTGGGCTATATGGTTCCTCCCGGGGATTTTATACCCCTGGCAGAAGAAACCGGTTTAATTAT
>CBDTWX010000509.1:0-4223 GCA_965364305.1 uncultured Thermoanaerobaculia bacterium | reverse complement strand
CTGATGGGCAGCAGGGTCGGCGACCAGGTCGAGATCGAGGATCGCACCGCCACCATCACCGCCATCGAGGCGTGGAAGGGCTGAAGCGCGCAAAGGCGTGAAATAATTCGGAATTCGGAATTCGGAATTCCTCATTCAACTCCCGCCCCGCCCCGGTTCAAGAAGCGCTAAACTCCCCCCATGCCGTCCCCCGCCGGTAGCCTCGCCCTGTACCTCGGTCTGCGCAGCTTCTTCGAGGTCGGAGGTCGTCTCCCCCTGCGACTGAACCGGGCCCTGGGACCGGTGATCAGCGCGACCGCCCTCCGGGTGCTTCCCCGCAGCCGAACAAGGATTCGCGCACACCTCGAGCTCGCCTTCCCGGAGCTCGAACAATCACGGCGCGACCACATCATGCGTGGGTGCTCTCGCCACTTCGGCCTCATGCTCGCCGAGGTCGCCTGGCTGTGGCACGCCCGATCGGAGGATGTGGAAGATCTCTGTGAGCTCGAGGGTCGGCACCACATCGTGGATGCGCTCGCAGATGGGCGTGGCGCCATGTTCGCAACCGCCCACTGTGGCAACTGGGAGCTGCTCAGCGCCCGCCTGCCGATCGCGGGAGTGCCGCTGATTTCAGCGGTTCGCCGGCTGGACAGCCGGCGTCTCGACCGGATCGTCACCACATTGAGGACTCGTTTCGGAACCGAGATCATTCCTAGGGGCCCATCAGCGGGTCGGCGCCTCGCCCGGGCTCTGACCAGGAACTCGGTCAACGCCCTTCTCATCGACCAGGACATCAAAGACATCCCCGGGGTCTTCGTGCCGTTCTTCGGCCGGCCCGCGTTCACACCATCCGGTGCCGCAACCCTTGCCCTGAGGATGAAATGCCCGATGCTCCCGGGATTCATCCACCGTCGTCCGGACGGCACGCACCTGGCCGAGATCCACCCTCCGCTCCCGGTGCCGACCGACGGCACGCTCGAGGACAAGGTCGAAGAAATGACGGCAGCCGCCACCGCCTTCATCGAACGGCAGATCCGCGCCCATCCCGAGCAGTGGGTGTGGATGCACCGGCGCTGGAGGACGCGGCCGGAATCGTGAGGGAGCTGCTGGCCATGAACCCATGCTTCCAAGAAGCTGGCCTGGTCCGGAGTAACATCTGCCGCGAGACGCGTGCACCACAATTTTCGTTGGCCGAGATTGTGTTGCAGCCGTCTCGGCTGCACAGCGCCACGTGGCGCTGTCCCCGCCGCTGATGACTTCCGCGGATCGCTGACGCCGGTCACTGACGCTGATTACGGCCGCTGTTTCCCGACTCTGATACCTGTCTCTGAACCTGGTTCTACGGCGGTCGGCGGCCGCAGTGGACACCGCGCCGGATCTGGACGGAACCGAGTGTCTATCGGCGGACGCCCACGCGGGGACAGACTTCCTCGAGTACACATTCGTTGCAGCGAGGCGAGCGGGCGGTGCAGATTCTCCGCCCATGCAGGATGAGTCGGGATGAAAACGTCGCCCAAACCGCTCGCGGGAGGATCGCCTCGAGCTCGTGCGCGATTTTCTCGGCGTCATCCTTACGGGTGAGGCCGAGTCGTCGCGCGAGACGTCGTACGTGAGTGTCCACGACGACGCCTGCGGTGAGGCCGTAGCCTTGGGCGAGCACGACCTTGGCAGTCTTTCGTCCGACGCCCGGCAACGCAATGAGGGCGTCGATATCGGCCGGAACCTCGCCGCCGTGCTGTTCGGCGACGATCTTCGCCGCAGCGCGCAAAGCCGATGCCTTTCGGCGAAACATCCCTGTCGCCCGGATCACCTCCTCCAGGTCCTTCTGCTCTGCTGTCATCAGGTCTGACGGTCGCGGCCATCGCTCGAAGAGCTCCGGCGTCACCTGGTTGACACGGACGTCGGTGCACTGGGCCGAGAGCACTGTGGCCACCAAGAGCTCCCACGTCGTCCGGTGGTCGAGCTCACTCCGGGTGTCGGGGTACTCGCCGGACAGCAGCTCTGCGACTCGGGCGGCGAGGCGAGTGATCTCCACGGTCAATACGTGAAGGAGGAACCACCGATAAACTCGCGGACAATCGATGTGGAGGGCACCTCGTCGGGAAAGATCGGCACGAAAAGGGAAAGGTGCTTGAGCAGGCGATAGGCCTCGGTGTAAACCGCGCTGGTTCTCGGAACCTGGAGCAGAAACCTCTCGGCGAACACCTTGAGCACAGCGGGTTCGTAGACCAAGGCGGAGTTGAACATCACGTCCGCCTGTTCCTGGAAGGGGAAGATCCACCTGCCCTCGCCCCGCCGGACACGCTCCCACAGATCGAGGGTTCGTTCGGCTGTGAATCCCCGAAAGAGGTTATCGCGGACGATGCGCCGGATGAGGCGAGCGTCGGAGGTGAAGATCCGATTGTGGTCGTCGATCGCCAACTGCGACAGGGCAGAGATGAAGATGCGGTATTTCTGTCCGCGGGGTACCGACTGGGTCAATCGGTCGTTGAGGCCGTGGATTCCTTCCACCACCAGAACCTGGTGATCTTCGAGGTGCATCGGCGACCAGCTGCTCTTGCGTCTCCGTCGTCCGTTTACAAAATTGAAGCGAGGCGTGAGGACCTCCTCGCCCTCCATGAGAGCGGCGAGGTGACGATGGAAAAGCTCGAGATCGATGGCCTCGAGAGACTCGAAATCCGGCCGGCCCTGATCGTCGCGGGGAGTCTGGTCCCGGTTCACATAGTAGTTGTCGAGGGACAGGGACACCATTTCAATCCCGTTGACCCGAAGCTGGATACCGAGTCGCTTGGCGAAGGTGGTCTTTCCGGATGAGGAGGGCCCCGCGATGGTTACCAGTCGGACCCGTGGCCGGCGGGAAAGAATGTCGTCGGCGATCTGGGCGATCTTTTTTTCGTGCAGCCCTTCACCCACACGGATGATCTTGAGTATGTCGCCGTTGAGGCAAAGTCGGTTGAGCTGCCCCACGTTCTGGACACCGAGCAGTTCCTGCCATTTCCTGGTTTCAACGTAGGTCGTAAACAGCAGTTTGCGAGGCGTGAACTGCGGCAAATGCCCGCGATCGGCCCTTCGCGGGAAACGCAGCAAGAGGCCGTCTTCGAAAACCACGACTCCGAAGGTCGGGCAGCAGCCAGTGTGTGGCGCGCAGGGCCCGTGCGCAATATCGACAAATTCACCACAGGTGATGGTGTGCACGGTCGACGATCGCCGGGTCGTCAGCAGCTGGAGTTTGTCGTCACAATCGTGTCCTCGGAAGTACTTTTCAGCCTCCTCGATCGTCACGGTCCGGCGCTCGAAGGGTCGTGTTTCGCGATGAATTTCCCGCATCCGATTTTCAATGGCCGGCGCCATCTCCTCGAGCTCGGGGTGTTCGCCGCGGATGTGGTAGTGATAGCAGTTGCCGAGAGATTGCCCGATTACCGTGCGAGCACCCGGGAAGAGGCCGCGGCACGCTTCGTAGAACATCAAACTCACTGAGCGTTTGTAAACCGATTCACCTTCACGATCTCCAAAGCGAACAAGCTCGAGATCTACGCCTCCGCGCAGCGGGAAATCGAGCATCACCTGCCGTCTGTTGACCAGCGCCGAGAGGATCGTGTCCGCAATACCGCCGTTGATACCTCTGATGAAGTCGTCGACTCGAATCCCCGACGCCACCTTGTAGACGGTCCCGCGATAGCGGATCTCCACCAAGTTGTTTTCCATCATGCCCCGTTCGTATTCGGAAATTTCATCGATCGAAAGATCGATCCAGTGTCAGATCATACCTTGGCGAACGCTTCGTCATTCCATCCTGCGACGGTCATCCCGAGGGATTTCTGCGTCGTTGACCCCGCTTGGAAAGAAATTCTCAGCGCCTCTTGCGAAGCTCGGCGGGTATCGTATACTGATTGTTCGCTATAAGGCGTCCATGCCATACCGAAGGGTGGTCGAGATCGTCGGCAATACGGGGGCATGGGCGCTTTTTTCAATCTGCGCCTCAAAGCCGACCTCGAAGTGATCAGTCGAGCCCACACAATCACGACCCTGACACAACTCAGCACGCTACTCGAGATGCCTCGTGAGACTCCGCGGGAGGAACGCCGCCGCTGTTTTGGAGAGACAGCGCCCAGAAGCAGCGACAGGATGCAGCTTCAGTGATCAGCGCCAGAAGACGGCGGCAGTCGCCAGAGGCAGAAGATAGCGGCAGTGTTCAGAAACAGACGACGGCGCCAGCCGACAAGGGCAACTATCAGGGACAGTGG
>CBDTWX010000508.1:0-4223 GCA_965364305.1 uncultured Thermoanaerobaculia bacterium | reverse complement strand
ATACTTGCGCTTCGCCGCCCTCGTCACGAAACCTGGTGAGAAGTACGGGCTAAAGGACCCGCCTACAGAACAACCGTGCTCCCTTGCTTTCGAGTGGCCGGGCGGATCTGGGTCAATCTGGGATATCTGTGGGCAGTGTTCGGGTGGCCGGGCAGCAACCCAAAACTCAAAACTAAGAACTCAAAACTGATGGGGCCGGGCGGGTGGTAGCTCCGAATTCCGAATTCCGAATTCCGAATTCAAAAATTCCTCATTCCTCATTCCTCATTCCTCATTCCTCATTCCTCATTCCTCATTTCACCCAGTCCACCAACACCGATACAGCCGGTTTGCTACAGTCTTCGCCCTATGGAGCCCTGGTACCCGATCCTGCTCGCCTTCATCGGAGTCGCCGTTGGGTTCCTCAACGTGATGGCCGGGGGTGGTTCACTGATTTCGATGCCGATTCTGATCTTCCTCGGCCTCGAACCGGCGATGGCCAACGGAACCAACCGCGTCGCCATCCTGATTCAGAACATCACCGCGGTGAGCAGCTTTCGTGCCCGAGGCTTCTCAGACGCCCGCCTCAGCCTGGGTCTCGCCATGTGCACGATCCCCGGTGCGGCGGCCGGCGCATTTGCGGCGGTGGCAGTGGATCCGGTGCTCTTCAAGCGTATTCTCGGGGGGGTTCTGGTGATCGCGGTGTTGATCATTCTTCGAGGACGGCCCTCTTCGCCGAAGGACACCGGTGCGAGCCGGCCCGTCCTCGCCCACATCGCGATGGTCGGCGTTGGTTTCTACGGTGGTTTCATGCAGGCTGGGGTAGGGTTTTTGATCATGCCCGTCCTCTACCAACTGCTCCGGCTCGACCTTGTCAGGGTCAACATGCACAAGGTTTTCATCGTCGGCTGCTACACCCTTCCCGCGCTGCTCGTCTTTGCCGTCGAGGGTATGGTCTGGTGGTTCGGGGGGATCTCGCTCGCCATCGGAAACGCAGCGGGCGCCTTGATCGCGACCAAGGTCACCATCACCCACGGCGAACGCGCCGTGAAGGTGGTATTCACGATCGCCGTCATCGCGATGGGAATTAAATTGATTGCCGGCTGAACCTCGGGGTGAAACCCTGTATGATGTGCGCCAGAGATTGTCCAGGCAATTCGGAGGTGGACCCGTGAGACCCCAGAACCCCGCCGTGAAGACCTTATTGGCCGCGGTCGCAATATTTTCTCTCTCCGCCTGTGGCAGCGAACCCGTTGTCGGTGTGCTCCTGCCCATGACCGGATCCGCGGCAACCTATGGCGAGTCCATGAAGAACGGGATCGACCTGGCGATGGAACAGGAGCAGGCCAACCTCCCGTCCGGGTTCAGGCTCATCTGGGGCGACACCGCCAGTGACCCGGAGACCGGAGCGGCCGAGCTCAAGCGAGTGGCGTCCGAGGGCGCACGCTTAGTGGTCGCCGGAACCACTAGCGGCACAGCCCGGGCGCTGCTGCCGGTGCTCGAGGAAACCGACACTATTGCCATCTCGCCGTCGGCATCCGCGCCGAGCCTGACCAAGGACTCGAGACGCTTTTTCCGAGTGTTCTCGTCCGACGAGCTCGAAGGACGGCGCGCCGGACGATTCCTCTACGACGACCAGGACAAGACTTCGGTGATCATCTACGCCGAAGAATCGGACCAGGCGAGGGGGATCGAACCGCCGTTCCGCCAGGTCTATGAACAGGCGATGGGCGGCGAGGTCGTCGGAAAGCTCATAGTCAACGGCACCGCCTGGAAAAAAGAATCCGCGGACATTCTGGCCGCCAATCGTCCGGCTTCGGCCTACATCATCGGTTACGGAGACACGACCATCGAGGTGCTGCGCCACCTCCGCGAGAAAAACTTTGAGGGTCCGATCTGCGCGAGCTCGGCCTTTTACACCGGACAGATCGTGGAGAAACACCCCGGGCTGGTGGAGGGCGTGTTCTTCCCGCAGCCCGCCTTCGACATCCAATCGGAAGGACAGCTGGTACAGGACTTCGTGAACTCCTACCGCCAAAAGTTCCAGGATGACCCCGACATCTATGCGGCACACGCATTCGATACCATGCGGGTTGTGATCTGGGTGACCAACGAGGTGAAGGTCCTGAGGGCCTCAGATGTCCGCAAGTCGCTGGCCTACGGTATCAAGGAGTTTCCTGGAGTCACCGGCATCATCCAGTTCAACGACTACGGCGACGTCCACCACAACCCGATCATGTTCATCATCAAGGACGGCCAGGTATTGAACTACGAGCGATATATCGAGGACGAGAAGGCGAAGATCCGCGAACGGATCAAAGACATCCTCAAGGGATGAGCATTTTATAGCCCCAGATGAAGTTCCCGGAACGCTGATTCGATGAGGAAGTGATGCGCGTTCGCCTCGAGACCATCGGCTGTCGTCTCAACATCAGCGAAATCGACTCCATGGCGCGCGATCTGGCGGCGGCCGGCCACCGCGTCGTCGGCCCGGGCGAACCGGTGGACCTCTGCATCCTCAACACCTGCACCGTTACTTCAATCGCGTCAAAAAAGTCCCGCCAGCTCATCCGCCAGCTGAAACGGAGTTTTCCCGAGGCCGCAGTCGTGGCCACCGGGTGCGAGGTCGAGCTCGCGCCCGCAGCGGCCAAGGAGGCGGGTGTGGACTTGGTAGTCGGCAACACCGACAAAGACCGCCTCCTCGAGCTCGCCGAAAAGGAGGGTCTGCTACGAGAACCGGATCCCGACCTCGACGGGCCTGTCGTCTTCTCGCCGGGAGGCGGCACGCGCACGAGGGCGTTTCTCAAGGTCCAGGACGGATGCGACAACCGATGCGCCTTCTGTATCGTCACGGTCGCCCGCGGTTCCGGGCGCAGCATCGTCGCTTCCGAGGTTCTGCAAAGGGTCGAGGATCTGATTGACGAGGGCTACCAGGAGGTCGTCCTGAGCGGCGTCCATCTGGGCTCCTACGGTCACGATCTCGGGGACCGGAATGGGCTGTATCACCTGGTTCAAGAGATCCTCGCCACAACCGATCTCCCCCGGCTGCGGCTCTCCTCCCTCGAGCCGTGGGATCTCGACCCGGCCTTTTTCGAGGTTTTCTCCGACCGTCGCCTCTTGCCGCACATTCACCTCCCTCTTCAGAGCGGTTGCGACGCGACTCTGAAACGAATGGCCCGCCATACCACCCGTGCGGAGTTTTCGGCCCTGGTCGGTGTGGCGAGGGCGGCGGTGCCGGACATCGCCGTATCCACCGACGTCATCGTCGGCTTCCCTGGGGAGGACGATGACGAGTTCGAGGCATCGATCGACTTCGTCGAAGAGATGGCGTTCTCCCGCCTCCACATCTTCCGCTACTCCAGGCGCGAGGGCACTGCAGCGGCCGCGATGCCCGACCAGGTCCGCGGTCCCGTCTCATCCGAGAGGAGCCGCCGGTTGCATGAGCTTGGCGCCGATCTCGAGCACCGTTTCAACTCGCTCTTCGTCGGCCGGCGAACCGAGGTCTTGTGGGAGACCGCAGAGGACCTCGGAACCGCCCTCCGCTGGAGCGGCCTCACGCCGAACTACATCCGGGTCAGCACCGAGACCGATCCCGGGACCGATCTGCTCAACACGATCTCTCCGACGGAGATCACAGGTGTCGTGCCGGGAGGGCTCATCGGGAGAGTACTGGAATAGGGATATCCGCACGTGCTCGCGGGAGCAGCGGCAGGATACAGCGTCAGAAACCAGCGCCAGTGACCAGAGGCAGCGCTCAGAGGCAGCGCCCAGAGGCAGCAAACAGCATCCCACCCGCGAGCTCGCGGGAGACACCGAGGATGTAACTGCAATCGGTAGGGAGCGGTCTCGCTTGTTTCGGGTTAAGCGAGAGTTCGACGCCACGATGTCATTCCGACCGAGTGAGCGCAGCGATCGAGCGGAGGAATCTATGGGTTTGGGTTCGGAATCGCATTTCCAAGCAACCGCAGTTACTTAGGAGAGGCAGAAATCAGCTCCAGTGTCCAGGGCCAGCGTACAGAGGCAGCGTACAGAGGCAGCGTACAGAGGCAGCGTACAGAGGCAGCGTATAGAGGCAGATGGGGAGTGCGACATGGTCACCTCCGGGTCGTTCATGGGTGAAGGCGTAGCCGGCGAGGTCGGTGGTGTCAAGGGCAAGCCGGCCTCGAAGGCCGGTCGTTCCGACCCTTGACACCACCGACCTCACCGGCAGGGGAAGAGCCATGACCGACCCGGAGGTGACCATG
>CBDTWX010000507.1:0-4228 GCA_965364305.1 uncultured Thermoanaerobaculia bacterium | reverse complement strand
AACGACCCTGGGCACGTCACCTCGAACCTTTCGCTTCGAACGCTGGTGAATAGTGCGGGCCAACTGTCACCGTATCTGTGTGCCCACGATTGATGATCAACACCGGTGTCCTTGTCAGCGCTCCGTGCCCAGATGTGGCCTGGATGAGCCGTGGAGAGGGGTGCCACCCGGCACCGTTTGACTTCAGCGATCGATCGGCGTATTAGTTTGTATACGAAAGAAGGTCCGATGCCCTCAGCCGAGAAACCGCTGCCCGACTGTTTCACCTTCTTGCTGGCCAAAGCCTACCAGCGGGCGCACGGTCACTTCCGCAAGGCGCTGGAACCATTCGGTCTCACGAACATCCAGCATGCCGTGTTGGAGGGTCTCTGGTACGAGGACGGACAGACCGCGACCGAGCTCGGTCAGCTCCTGGTGCTCGACAAGGCGACGGTGTCCGGTGTTCTGGCACGCATGGAGGAGTCCGATTGGGTCGAGCGGCGCCCCGACCTGACCGACGGAAGGGTGATGCGGGTCTTCTCGAGCTCCCGCGCGAACGCCTTGAGGGACACGCTCATCGCCGTGAGAGAGGCTGCCGACAGTGAGATATTGAGCCGCTACAGTCTCGAAGAGCAGCTGCTGTTCAAACGATTCCTGATGGCTCTGATGAGGGACTGAAGATGCGAGGAATTGGCATCAGGCCGTGTCGAAAAATGGTTCGTATGCCAACCAAAGAAGGGAGTCGATCATGCTGTTCAACCCAGTGAGCGCCGACTTCGACGTGCTCGATCCGAGATCTCGGGAGATCATGCAAAAGACCATCGAGTTCTTCGAATCGAAGGGCAAGGCCCGACTCAAGGACGACGACCACCAAAGGCGGTGGTACCGCGATTTCCTCGATTTCGTCAATCACAACCGCGTGTTCTCGACCCTGCTGACGCCCCCTGAGCACGCGATCGATGATCCCGACGCTCGTTGGGACACGAGCCGCAACTGTGTACTCAACGAGATTCTCGGGTTTTACGGACTTTCCTACTGGTATGCGTGGCAGGTTTCGATCCTCGGATTGGGGCCGCTGTGGATGTCCAAGGGGCAGGCGATCAAAGACCGCACCGCCACGTACCTGCGCGACGGTGGCATCTTCGGTTTCGGCCTCTCGGAGAAGGCCCACGGCGCCGACCTCTACTCGAGCGAGATGATGCTCACACCCATGCCGGACGGCACCTTCAAAGCAGACGGAGGCAAGTACTACATCGGCAACGGCAACGAGGCCGCGCTGCTCAGCGTCTTCGGCAAGAACTCGGACACCGGTGAGTACGTTTGGTTCGCGGTCGAAACGGATCACCCGAACTACGAATGTGTCAAAAACATCGTCGAGTCCCAGATGTACGTCTCGGAGTTCGCGTTACGCGCCTACCCGATCTCCGACGAGGAGGTGCTCGCCACGGGTCCAGACGCCTGGGACGCCGCCCTCAACACCGTCAACATCGGCAAGTTCAACCTCGGCTGGGCATCGATCGGAATCTGCACGCACGCCCTGTATGAAGCGATAACCCATGCCGCCCACCGCGAGCTTTACGGCAAGAAGGTCACCGATTTCCCTCATGTTCGCAAGCTCCTGACCGATGCCACGACACGCCTGATCGCGATGCGCCTCTTCGCAACCCGCGCGATCGACTACATGCGTGTCGCGTCGCCTGAGGATCGTCGCTATCTGCTCTACAACCCGATGGTCAAGATGAAGGTCACGACCCAGGGCGAGGAGGTCATCAACCACCTGTGGGAAGTCATCGCCGCCAGGGGTTTCGAAAAGGACACCTACTTCGAAATGGCGGTTCGCGATATTCGCGCCTTGCCAAAGCTCGAGGGGACCGTTCACGTCAACATGGCGCTGATCGTCAAGTTCATGGCCAACTTCCTCTTCAACCCGAAGGAGTACGAAGAGGTACCCCCGCAAACCGAAGGGCGCCACGACGCCTTTCTCTTCAACCAGGGCCCGACCCGAGGTCTGAGTTCGATTCATTTTCACGATCCGATGTTGGCCTACGGGTCGGTCAGTCTCCCGAATGTCGAGATCTTCAAGCGGCAGATCCAAGGCCTCAAGGCACTCCTGGCCAGTTGCCCGCCCGATGCCTCACAGGCGCGCGACATGGACTTTCTGCTGGCGGGAGGCGAGCTCTTCACCCTTGTGGCCTATGGCCAGCTCATCCTCGAGAGTGCCGCACTGCACGGGGCCGATGATCATCTCATCGACCAGATCTTCGACTTCATGGTCCGCGATTTCTCGCGCAGCGCCCTCGATCTCTATTCGACGAGCTCGACGACTCCTGAACAGGCAGCGCACTGTCTGAAGATGATTCACAGACCGGACAAAAACGACGCACGATTCGAATCCGTTTGGGAGAACCACGTCATGACGAAGGTCGACGCGTATGAGATGAGCCCGTAGCGAGGCGATGGGTGCCGGCGGGTGGCCCACGATTTCAGGCCGGCGGGTGAAACGCCGATAGAATGGTCGGACCGTTGTGAGCACTGCGAACCAGGGGAGGCGAGAGTGAAGCACCGAGTCCTCATCCGACGTTGCGACGAGTACGATCCGGACAGAATTCGGGGAATCGTCAGCGAGGGAATGGAGGAGCTGGGTGTCAGACCATCCGGTCGAGTCCTCCTCAAACCGAACGTGGTCATCGCGCATCCCGAGATGTTCCCGCACGCCTTCACACGAGGAGAATTCCTGGAAGGCGTGATTTCTGCTACCAGGGACCAGGCCCAGGATGTCGAGGAGCTCGCCGTCGGCGAACGTTCCGGTCTCACCCTGGCCACCAGGTGGACGTTCAAAAACGCGGGTTACCCGGAGGTGCTCAAGAGGCAGAAGGTCAAGGCGCATTATTTCGACGAGGTTCGACAGGTCCCGGTCGAGCTGAGGAAAGAGGGGAGGCTCAGGGATCTGATTTTCATCCCGAAACCGGTCACCGACTGCGATTTTCTGATCAACCTGCCAAAGTTCAAGGCCCATCCGTGGTGTCGCCTCACCCTCAGCCTCAAGAACTTCATCGGGATCCAAGACGATCGCCACAGGTTGGTGGATCACAACATTTTCCTCGAGCAGAAGATCGCCGATCTCCAGGAGGTCATCCAGCCGCAATTCATCGCGATCGACGGCATCATCGCGGGTCAGAAAATGATGCTGACACCGACTCCATTTCCCCTCGGCGCAATCGTGATGGGCACCAATTCGTGTGCGGTCGACACGGTGGGTTGTCACATGGTGCATGTGGATCCCAACGACGTGGTTCACCTCCGTCTCGCCTCGGGTCGTGGATTCGGGCCGATGAGTCTGGATGACATCGACATCTCCGGTGACTTCCCGCTCGACGAGGTGCAGGCCAAGACCAGGGATTTCGAGTTTTGTCTGGAACGAATCGACGATTATTTCGGCGAGGAGAGCAATATCACGTGCACGGTCGGGGCCTTTCCGGAGAAGCACTCACCCGACTACTGCTGGGGCGGGTGCCCGGGGGCGCTTCAGGAGGCGATGCACATCTTCCGGGCAGCGAACCCGAACATCGACAAAGACATCGAGAAGATTCGCGTCGTCGTTGGCAAGGTGGACGGCCCGCTGGACCTCGCCGAGGGTGAACGAGTCCTGTTCGCGGGTGACTGTACGAGCTGGCAGGGCCAGATTGACGGACAGGAGGTCACGATCGAGAGCAGCTACAGGACCACCCACGAGGTGGACGCGACAAAGACCCCGTCGAACGACATGCTCCTCAAGAACCTTGCCACAATGTGGAACTGTTTTGAGAAAAGGAAATCACCCTACATGCACGCCAAGGGCTGCACCGTTTCCGTGCCCGACTTCGTCCACTATCTGTCGAGCATGGGCAAGATCGGCAATCCCAACTTCGACCCCAGGATCGTCCTCCCGGTCAACGTCGGCTACTGGCAGATGCGGCTCAATCGTCTTTTGAGTCGCCTTTAGGGTCTACGGAGCGAATGCCCGCCTCGGCTGAAATCAGTCAGAGCTGTGAGGTTGCGATACCCGACACCGCAGACACGGATTCTGTTGAAGGCGTCAACCAGCAAACTGCTGCCTCCGTAGGTCGTGAGCGCCAGAATCGGGTACTTCAGAATCGCCGGAATCTCCGTGTGGAGCAGGGCCAGGGCGAAGAGGCCCATCACGGCGACGTGGATGATGTACACGCCGTAGGACAGCTTGCCCAGTTCCTTGCCGAGCCACTCTTGGCGG
>CBDTWX010000506.1:0-4233 GCA_965364305.1 uncultured Thermoanaerobaculia bacterium | reverse complement strand
ACAGCCGCTCGGCAAAAAGGTCGTCTATCACGACCCCTGCGCACTTGGGCGCGGATGCGGGATCTACGACGAACCACGGCAGGTTCTCAGTAGCATTCCCGGTCTCGAGCTGGTGGAGTTCCCGACCTACTCGCGCGAGCACAGCATGTGCTGCGGCGGTGGCAGCGGGGGGGTGTGGCTCGAACGAGCCAAGGGCGAGCGATTCTCGGACATCCGAGTCCAGCAGGCGAAGTCCACGGGCGCGGAGATCATCGCCGTCGCCTGTCCGTACTGCCTCCAGATGTTCGAGGATTCGGTCAAAACGATGGAGCTCGACCTCGAGGTGAAGGATATCGGCGAGCTGTTGGTCGAGGCACTGTGATCGATCGCCTCGGCTCATCATGAAGATGATCGTTGATCACGGCGGGACGTGGGCTGAGCGGTCCGCAGTGGAATCCCTTGCGGGGTGCGGGCTCGATGGCGATCAGGGGTCGGTGGACGGGGCAGCGGCGACTCCTGGAGGGTAGATGCCCCGGCAGGGCGGTCGATATGGAGTGTGTCAAGTGTGTTCGAATCTTCGAGGAGGTCGGGGATGCTTTCAACTCGACCCTCGGAACCGAGGAGAAGCTCGAAAAGGTTGCCCAGGCTATCGTCGAGCAGCTCTCCCTGAAGGCGTGTCACTTCCGCGTGTTGAGTCGTGATCAGAGGAATCTCGAACACGTGGCGTCATACGGTCTGAGCCGAAATTTTCTCGACAAGGGGCCGGTCGACGCCGAAAAGAGTGTTGCCGAGGCCCTCCAGGGCAACGTCGTGATGGTCGAGGATTGTGCCACCGACCCTCGAATCCAGTTCCCAAAGGAGCACTACGAGGAAGGCATCGTGTCGCTGCTCACGGTCCCGTTGAGCGCGCGTGGAAACGTGATCGGGGTCATGCGCCTGTCGACGCCGAGAAAGCGGGTGTTTTCCGACCAGGAGTTGACGACCATCAAGACCCTCGCCTCGTTTTCCACGAGTGCCATAACGCACTCGATGTTCCACGACATCCTCGCCGACGTGAATGAGTCCGTACGGTCGTCGCTCGATCTGAACGAGGTTCTCGAGTCCATCGTTCGGGTGGTCTGTGAGAGCCTACGAACCAAAGGTTGCACCATCAGGCTGCTCGATCGCAGGGGGAATATCGACCTGCGGGCGTCATTCGGTCTTTCTCGACACTATCTGGAGAAAGCTTCGGCCGACCCCGGAGCGGGTGTCGGCGAGGCACTGGCCGGTCGATGCGTGGCCATTCTCGATGCGCGCGAAGACCCGAGGATTCGTCATCGTGAGGAGGTCGCCCGGGAGCGGATTTCGTCGGCGCTCTTCGTGCCGTTGATGAGTCGAAAGGAGGCGATCGGGGTTCTGTCGGTTTACACTCACAACCCCTATACCTTCTCCGACGACGAAATGGAGCTGATGACCGCGATTGGTGAGCAGTGTGCCCTGGCGATTCGCAATGCGCAGATGTACCACACGATCAAACGCCGCTACGAGGACGTGGTGGACGAATTCCAGCAGTGGTTCGAGCACTATCAGACCTACCCCGTGCGATCCAACGAACCCGTCTGACCCCGACCCGAGGACGAGGGCAGATGTGCGGATTTCAGATCTTGCGTCTCGATAACTGGCGTTTTGGCGTTCCAGGTTGCATCTTGTAAGTCAGGACAACTGAAAGACAGCTCACGGCTGCCGTGAACTCTCCGTTCGCGACGGCGTTGCCGTGGCAAAAAGGGGGGCCCCATGGCGGCAGTGACCGCGACACCAAAACCAGCCGGCGCGATCGAAAAGAACGTGACTCTGAAGGATGGACGCGTGGTGACGGTTCGGAGTATGCATCCTTCCGACGTCGACCGCTCCTACGAGTTCTTCTGCGCTCTGCCAGAAGAGGATCGAAAGTACCTGCGTGTTGATGTGACTCGCCGAAAAATGGTCGAGCGCAGGACAAAAGAGCTCGACCCGACGAGGATCGAGCGTCTCGTCATCGTGCATGACGACGAGATCATCGCCGACGGCGCGCTGGAGCTCGAGGGACATGGCTGGGGAGAAAACGTCGCGGAAATCCGCCTGATCGTCTCGCGGGATTGGCAACGATACGGGCTCGGCACCGTGCTCGCTCGCGAGCTCTTCCACCTCGCGTCGCAATGCCGCGTTGATCGAATCGTCGCGCGGTTGATGCGTCCTCAGGCGGGGGCACACCGGATCATGAAACGCCTCGGTTTCAGCGAGGAGTTCCTGATCCCCGAGCACGTCCGCGACCAGGAGGGCATGTGGCAGGACCTCATCATCATGCGCTGCCCGCTCGAGGATCTGTGGCGCGAGATGGAGGCCAACTTCCAGTCATCCGACTGGCGCCGCCACCGGTAGCAATTCTCACCTGGTGAGAATTGCAGGTCAATCCCTGAACCGGTCCTGCGCCGCTCCGAAGAAGTTGAGGCCCTCGTAGCGCGAGGCGTGCTCGCCGAAGCCTTCGACCTCGCCGTCAGACATCAGAAAGGTCGCGCGTTCGCCGTGAACCCGCGAGAAGCTGACGCGAACGGGGCCCTCATCGCCGCGGCGGGACTCGAGATCAACCAGCCTGTTGTCGATGCTCGAGGTCAGATCGGCGCGACAGACGGGGCACTTAAAGGTATAGACGGCGCCCTCCACGAGCTCCATCGACCGCGAGTGAACGACCGAGTAGTCGCCGAGCTTGGGGCTCAACAGCACGAGATCGTGTTCGTGGCCATTTTCGACCAGAAAGATCACCTTGGTGCCCGGGTTGAGAAGCTTTTTACAGTGAGGACAGTAGTATGACCGGTTCATGGACGCCTCCTGGATGATCGCGCGTTGATGTGCAATCCCCAACCCGACAATTCTACTCCTTCACTTTCCAGGTTTTTGCATCACGATGCTGAATTTTACGAGGTGATGCACAAACCTGGAAAGTGGGTGGATAATGCTCCTGTGACCTCTGCAGACCACCTGCTGGCCATCGATCACGGGACGCAGAGTGTCCGTGCGCTGCTCTTCGACGCTCGGGGCACGATGGTGGCCAAGAGCCGGGTCGAGATCGAGCCCTACTACTCGGATCGGCCGGGATGGGCGGAGCAGGATCCAGAGTATTTGTGGCGTTCGGTGTGCGAGGCCTGTCAGGGACTGTGGGAACAGGACGGTGTGAAACGCGACTCGGTGGCGGCGGTGTCCGTCACGACTCAGCGCGCCACGATGATCAACGTCGACGAGAACGGGACGCCTCTGCGTGCGGCGATCATTTGGCTCGACCAACGCCGATGTGAGGGACTGCAACCGATTCGTGGGTTGTGGGGATTGGCATTTCGGGCGGTTAGGATGCGCGAGACGGTCGCCCACTTTCAGGCCGAGGCAGAGGTCAACTGGCTGCGTCGTCATCAGCCGGACATCTGGGATCGCACCCATAAGTACCTCTTCCTTTCCGGCTTTCTGACCTACCGCCTGGTGGGTCGGTTCGCGGATTCGGTGGCCTGCCAGGTGGGGTATGTACCGTTCGATTTTCGTCGTCTTCGGTGGGCTGGACCGCGGGACTGGAAATGGCAAGCTGCGCCGGTCACCCGTGACCTCCTGCCGGAGCTCGTTCCTCCAGGAGAACAGCTTGGAGAGATCACTCGTGACGCTGCCTCAGCGACTGGAATCCCCCCCGGCACGCCACTGATCGCGGGCGCTGCCGACAAGGCGTGCGAGGTCCTCGGAGCCGGATGTCTGGAACCGCAACTGGCGTGCTTGAGTTACGGCACATCGGCCACCATCAACACGACCCACCGGCGCTATGTGGAGCCGCTGCCGATGGTGCCGCCGTTTCCGGCGGCGGTGCCCGGTGCTCATAGCCTCGAGGTGCAGATCTATCGTGGCTATTGGATGGTTTCATGGTTCAAACGGGAGTTCGGTTTGCGCGAGCGGCGAATCGCCGCCGAGCGGGGGATCGAACCGGAACAGCTCTTTGACGACCTTGTAGGCGAGGTGCCGCCCGGTTCCATGGGTCTCGTGCTGCAGCCCTACTGGTCGCCGGGGGTGAAGCTCCCCGGCCCGGAGGCCAAGGGTGCGATGATCGGTTTTGGTGATATCCACACCCGCGCCCACATGTACCGCGCCATCATCGAAGGATTGGCCTACGCGCTTCGGGAGGGCGGCGAACGCGGGCAGCGGCGCAGCGGCGTGCGTTTGACCGAGGTGCGGGTGGCGGGCGGCGGATCGCAGAGCGACGCCGCG
>CBDTWX010000505.1:0-4238 GCA_965364305.1 uncultured Thermoanaerobaculia bacterium | reverse complement strand
TCGACCACACGGCGTACCAGCTGGTCGGCGTGCATCAGACGCTCGACTGCGCCGCATGCCACTCGTCAGGGGTCTACGCAGGATTGCCTTTCGACTGCTCGGACTGCCACCTCGATGACTACAACGCAGCGGTCGAGCCCGACCACGTGGCAGCCGGATTCCCGATAACCTGCGACTCCTGCCACAGCAACGCCGATCCGACGTGGAACGAGGCGACCTATCCCCACAGCGTGTGGCCGCTCGTCGGTTCGCACAGCATGCAGCCGTGCTCGTCCTGCCATACCGGCAGCGTCTACGCCGGGCTGCCGTCCGAGTGCGTCGACTGCCACCTCGACGACTACAACGCCACTGACGACCCGAACCACCCGTCCGCCGGGTTCCCGACGGCCTGTGAGCTGTGCCACACGCCGACCTCGTGGGAGCAGGCCGAGTTCGACCACACGGCGTACCAGCTGGTCGGCGTGCATCAGACGCTCGACTGCGCTGCATGCCACTCTTCAGGGGTTTACGCGGGATTGCCCTCCGAATGCTCGGACTGCCACCTTGACGACTACAACGGGGCGGTCGAGCCCGACCACGTGGCAGCCGGGTTCCCGACGACCTGCGACTCCTGCCACAGCAACGCCGATCCGACGTGGAACGAGGCGACCTATCCCCACAGCGTGTGGCCGCTCGTCGGTTCGCACAGCATGCAGCCGTGCTCGTCCTGCCATACCGGCAGCGTCTACGCCGGGCTGCCGTCCGAGTGCGTCGACTGCCACCTCGACGACTACAACGCCACTGACGACCCGAACCACCCGTCCGCCGGGTTCCCGACGGCCTGTGAGCTGTGCCACACGCCGACCTCGTGGGAGCAGGCCGAGTTCGACCACACGGCGTACCAGCTGGTCGGCGTGCATCAGACGCTCGACTGCGCCGCGTGCCACTCGTCAGGTGTCTACGCGGGTCTGCCCTCCGAATGCTCGGACTGCCACATTGACGACTACAACGGGGCGGTCGAGCCCGACCACGTCGCAGCCGGGTTCCCGACAACCTGCGACTCCTGCCACAGCAGCGCCGATCCGTCCTGGAACGAGGCGACCTATCCCCACACCGTGTGGCCGCTCGTGGGGTCGCACACCATGCAGCCGTGCTCGGTCTGCCATACCGGCAGTGTTTACGCCGGGCTACCGTCCGAGTGCGTCGACTGCCACCTCGACGACTACAACTCTGCGACCAACCCAAACCACAGTGCCGCCGGCTATCCGACCTTTTGCGAGATCTGTCACCGTGCGAGCGATCTGGATTGGAATCAGGGCGTCTTCGACCACGTGTACTTTCCAATCACCGGCGGCCCGCACGGTGCTCGAGAATGCGGCGATTGCCACCCCAACCCGACCAACTTCACAATATTCAGCTGCACCTCGGGGCCGTGTCACCCTCAGACGAGGACGGTCAATGATCACGACGAGGTCACGGGTTTTGTTTACGAGTCCATGGCCTGTTACGGCTGCCATCCCAACGGGCGGTCCGAGAAAATTCTCTCCCGTTTCGGAGCTACCCGTGCCAGCCACTGAGGGTCGACTGACGCTTGTCGGCCTGGTCGCCGGACTGATGCTCCTCGTCGCCGGGCAGGCGTCGCCTCAGGCGATTCCGACCGACGGTCGGTTCTCGCTTTTTTGGAACTGGTCGCAGAGGACGCCCGACGGCGGCGAGAGCTCGAGCATCTCCGAGCTGATCGGCAGGCTCAGCCTCGCATCGGACAGGCGTTCTGATTCACCCTTCGAGTACGACCTCGATCTCCGCTATGCGACCTACCCCGGTACCGAGTATCGCGACGACCGCCTTTCGCTTTACGACGGCTGGATCGGAATTCGAGGTCAGGCCGACCGCTGGAAGCTCCGCGTCGGTCAGATGTGGCTTTACGAGCTTGGGGGCGTGGCTTCGGTGGGAGGCCTTTTCGGGGAGTATCGCGTGCCGGGATCGTCGTCGATCGGCCGGTTTCGTTTCGGCGCCTTCGGCGGGCTCGAACCGAAGGTGCTCGACACCGGCTATGTCGACGGCATCAAAAAGGGTGGCGTCTACGTGGCGGTCGACGGCGCCGACGCGCGGCGTCATGTTCTCGGCTGGGTGCTGATTCGGAACGAGGAGATCACCGAGCGCTCGGTGGTGGTCTTCAACAACTACATCCCGGTGAGGCGGAAGTTTTTCCTCTACCAGGCGATGAACTATGATCTCGAGGGTCCGGCCGGGCTGGGGAACGACCATCTGACCTACTTTTTCACCAACCTTCGCTATGCCTTTTCCCGCGTCGTCGAGCTGCAGGGTCTTTACCATTACGGTCGCTCGATCAACGCACGAAGCATTGCCGAGGACTACCTCGAGGGTCGACCGATCGATTCTCGACAGCTCGATGGGCTGCTCTTCGAGTCCGGCAGGCTTCGTCTGACCGTTCGGCCGTGGAGACGAGTCCGGCTGTGGGGCTCTTATGGACGCGATCGCGACAACCGCGACGACGAGTGGTACGACCGAGCCAACCTCGGATTCTCCATCGTCGATATTGCCCGAGTGGGGCTCGACCTCACCGTAACGAACTCGCGCGTCGACCGCAGCTCGGGCTCCTTCGACGCAACCTACGCCTCCCTCGGCAAGACCCTCGGGCGCCGCGTGTACGTGTCTCTCGACTACGCGACATCTCTGTCGGTCTACTACTATCGGCGGGACGACGGTGGCACCATCGAGAGCCGCCCCGAGAGCACACGATGGTCGCTGAATTCCAACATCAACATCAACCGCACCTTCAGTCTGCTTCTGGTCGGCGAGTACTCCGAGCATGACGATTTCGACGATATCCACGTGTTGACCGGTCTCAGCGTGCGGTTCTAGGCCGCATTTCTCGCTGCACTCGTATATCCCCTCGTTTGCCGTCACCAGCACAGGATCGGGGAGAAGAGAGGACTGGAACTCCGGGCTGCGGTCTCGCCTCCAACTACGGCACCGTTGTTGACCACGCCGTGACCTCGCCCGTCTCGAAGCCGTCGGCAAAGAGCAGATGGCGATACTCGTACGGCCCGATATCCCATTGAGATGTCGAGCTGTGGTCGCCGTCGACAGGGCGGGCGAGACCCTGGAAGTCGTCGTCGACCACGCCTGAGAGATCGGCGCCGGTGTCGATCGCCAACGTGCTGGCCTCCGTGAGATGGAAATCGGTGAAGGGGCTCATGAGCTGCGGGTCGCCCTCCTGGCCGAACGCCTCCTGGGCCGGGTAGTCGAGGCGGAATCCATCGAGGTCGGTGTAGTTCGTGCCCTCGACCTTCAAGATGATCCCGGCGGGATAATGATAGAGGTTGAAATCCAGCTCCGTGCCGGCAAAGGCCGAAGCATTCGGAAACTCGACCATCGGCCGCGTGAGGTCGGTACGCATAAAGATGTTGTTTTTGATCTCGAGCCGTATCGGGCTGGCGGCGTAGATGTAGAGGTTGCGTTCGTTCGGATCGGCGATATTGGCGATGAGGTTGTTGTAAAGAGAGACGTCCTCGACCGGATCGAGGACGTTGACGTAGCCAGCGTAGTCACCGCCGATCGGCGCCACCGACCGGTTGCTGTGAAAGATGTTGTTGCGAATCATGATGTTGCGCGACGGGTCGATCTGGGTGCCCGACTGCGACTTGACGGTGATCGCGTCGACCGTGTCGTAGACGAGATTGCGCTCGATGATGACGTTCTCGATGTTTCCCGTGTCGTCGCCGCCGACGCTGATCGCGCCGAGGTCCATGTCGTAGATGACGTTGTCACGAACGATCGTGTTGTCCGAACCGCGAACTTTGATCCCGTCGAGGGCCGAACGAATTGTGTTGCGCTCGATCACGGTGCCCGAGCCGTGAGAGATGTAGAGGTTGTGATCGAACCACGAGTCGGGCTTGCCATTGCTCTCGAACAGGCATCCTCGGATCGTCATGTCGTCGCCCGAGGTGTAGATCCCCTGGGTGTGGCCGGTCTCCGGGGCTATGCCGAAGTTGTCGTGGATGTGGCACCTCTCGACAACATGCCCCTCGTGGTAGAGGGTGAGCCCGTGGCGGAGGTGGTCGATCTCACAATCCGCGAAGGTGATGTCGTGCGGTGTCGTGACTCGGTAGGACTCGAGGATGAGGACGCCGATCGGGCGGCTCCCCGGCGGCGCGGTGGTGGTCAGCCGGATGTTTTCGAAACGCACCCAGGCGGTTGCCGGATCGGTGTACTCACCGCGGACGGTGATGATC
>CBDTWX010000504.1:0-4252 GCA_965364305.1 uncultured Thermoanaerobaculia bacterium | reverse complement strand
ACGGGGAGTTTTTCACTGCCGTGTTCGGCCCCAGTCCATCGGAAGAGGAATTCCTCGTGTCCATCAAGGCTCGCCAGACGGGTGTGTCGAGGGCGGCATGAAGCCGCCTCAACCTCTCGAGGCGCGCCTCGAGCGCCGCCTCCGACCGTGCGCCGTCCAAATGCCAGCCTTCGAGATCATCGAGGAGCGCACCGATCTTGACCAGTGGGTGGACGCCGGAGTCGCCGAGATCTATCGTCGAGGAAGCCGCATGATCACCCTCTATGAGAGCCCCTGCATCAAGCTCGAAGATCTCGTTCGACTCGACCGGGCTCCACAGCGAGGAGTCGGCCAGGAACTCCACCCAGAGATAGGTGACGGCATCGCGCAGAGTGCCGCGTATCCGCGGTGGATAGTTGTTCTGTTGGATATATCGAGCCACGGCACCGAGGGGCTCGCTCCCCCACTCCGCGCGCCGAGACCAGACGGCGAGATAGGCGCGGTCGGCCTCCTCGACAATCCTTTCCAGATCCCACTTCTTGAGATCGATCTCGCCTCCGGTGTCTACCCGCTCACGCCCACGAATCTCCCACGAGTAGACCCGCGCATATCTGGCCAGGGCGTTGGCGTAATAGAGTTCCAACACAGCCTGCGACACGGCATCGTCCGGCCATGGCTCGGTCCGCAGAAAGCGCACCGCGGTCTCGTAACCATGGAGCGCCATCCGCAGCTTGGTTTCCTCGACCAGCGCGCGCGTCCACTCCTTGGCGTCGCCGGCGTCTCTGGCCCGCTCACGGATCGCCGTCACCGCCTCCGAGGCTGCCTCGAACTTCTGCTCGGAGATCAGGCGGTCGACATCGCTCCAGCTCACCGTTTCCTCCCCTGTGATGGTAACCGGTGTCTCGCCGATCGGTGGATCCCCGGGCGGCAGAGCCTGTAACGCGACCGTCGACACGAGGACCGCCGACAACAGAATGAGGAGGGTGATCTGACGTGGGCTGCTGGGGTGGAGTGTTTTTCGCATGGCACCAGTTTAGACATCCCAGGCCGCTGGAAGTTCCAAGGTCATTTTTTGAGGCCCGCGGCGCAGGAACACCGCGAGCCTCAAAAAACGAGAAAGGGGGAAGGTCTTACAGCTCGAACTCGGCCTTGTGGGAGCTCACGACTCTGCCGTCGGTGGTGACCGTCCATGAGTAGCTCAGACGGCTGCCATCCGCTGCGACCTTCACCTTCATTCGAAACTCTGAGGGTTGACCGCTCGCTGCCACCAGCCCACTTCGAACGACGGCCTCGTCGCCCTTCAACATCGTCACCTGCGGTGCCGAAATGACGACACCTGCGTCAAGATCGGTGACCAGGGCGCGGACGAGATATTTTTCGGGTGAGTCGGGCACTGGACTCCCCGAGATTTCGAAACCCAGGTGCTCGATGCTCCCTATCCGGGCGAGCACCCTTTGCGGCATCAGCCGCACACCGAAACCGACAACCGCCTCCTGCCTCCGCCCTTCTTCATCGAGCAGGAGGTGCAAACGCCAGCTTTCCAAGCCCTCGAGCAGACGATCCGAGTAGCTCGAAGAGGGCGCGGCGAGCACCCTGGCTTCCCGAAGGCGGCCGTCCTCGTCGACCGTGCCCCGAAAGACCGCCAGCTCTCCGAGGGAGTTCTCGACCTCGTCAACCTTCGGCGGAACCAGCCGGACGCTCTTGGCACGCACCAGTCCGTCGCGTTCGGCTGCGAGACCCGGTGGTCCGTCGACGCTCTCGACAACCAGCACCATCGTCGGGTTTTCGGCGTCCCCCTCGCTGGCTATCGTCCTCGAGCTCCAGGACCCACGCGGCAAGGTGATGGTTGCATCAGTTCTCACCCGTTTGCGCCGGCTCATTTCGTCGAGAGGGGCGACCCGCAGCCCGCCTTCCTCCTTGACCCACCCGAGTCCGTTGGTCCGGAGAATCAAATCGAGTGCCTGGTCCCAGGGCACATCTCGTAGATCGACACTCACCTTGGCGTCAATCGACGAATCGATCTCGATCTCGGTCTGCGTGATCTTCGTGAACACCCGCAGAACATCCTGCAGATCTGCATCCTGAAGCCGCAGGGTAATGGGCTCGCCGGTGAAATCGGGAGAAGCCTCGGGGCCCCCCGGTTCGAGGATCTGGACCGTGCACACAGCCCGACTGCCGACAAAACGCTGCGGTGAGAAGACGACACCGAGCCGCGGGTTGATATCGATGACCGGCAGCACCGCCTCCTTGCCGACCTCGAGGGGCAGATAGTATTGACGCGCGAGCAGAGTCGCCAGGCGCATCCGCTCTTCAACCCCGCGCATGCTCTCGCCCAGGAAACGGACTCTCTCGAGGATCTCTTTGTCGATGGCGTCCTGCCCCTTCTTCTCGACCTCGGCCATCGAGTAAACACCGCCCGGAACGAGCGACTCTTCGGCCCGGTATGCAGAACCCGAGGCGGGCTCGAGCAGCACCGTGACCCTGACCCACTGGATATCTTCCTCGGCCGAAGCCGGCATTCCGACCACCAGCGCAAGAACGATCACCACAACCAGCCCACACTTTTTCATCGAGCTCCTCCGTTCGGTTCGTGCGACCGACCGATCGCCAGGTAGATCGGATCGCCACCCTCGCGCAGAACCAGGATCACGTTTTCGCCGGGGTCGTGGATTACCATCTGCTCATCTACAATTCCGGGTCCAGGTGGGACCCGAGTCGCCTCGTACCCGATCAGAACCGCCAACAGCGACGCCGCGGCGGCCACCATCACCAATCTCACTTTCGGTTGCGGGCGCCGTTCGGGAATCCGGGCCAGGAGGTTTCTCCGGAGCTGATCCTCGTCGATCGTCGGCTCGGTCCGGGACCACTCGCGCCACCGCTTTCTGATTTCCGGCGTGAGATCGCTGCTCTTTCCGTCCATCATCCCTCCCCTCCTCTCACGATCTCGGCGAGCCGTCTTCGCGCCCGCAGACGGTGGACGCGGACGGAGGATTTCGAGATCCCGAGGACCTCACCGATCTCGTGATCGGTCAGACCTTCAACCGTCGTCAGATGGAGCACCGCCCGCTGCCGCGGGGCCAGCTTGACCAGCAGGCGACCGACATCGATCCGATGGTCCACCGACGATTCCATGGCCCGCAACGCGACCCCATCGAGTGGTTCGAAGATGCGCCGCCTCCTGGCTTTGGCGACCGCAGTGTTGGCCACGATCCTGGTCAACCAGGCGGCAAACGCCTTTTCCTCACGCAGGGTGCCGATCTTCCGCCAAGCTTTGAGCAAAGCGTCCTGAGCCACGTCCTCGGCCTCCAGATCGGCGACGATCGACCGTGCCAGCGCCAGCAGACGGCGCCAATGCGCCGCAGCGAGGTCCGAGAAGGCCTCCCGGTCCCCATCCATCGCCCTCCGCACCAGCTCTGAATCGTCTTCCACTGTAAACATGATGCACCCAAACGCTGAATTCGTTGACACCAATTCTGAATTCGGAATGGAGAATTAGGAATGAGGACTGCCGCCCACCCACCCGTACGGAATTCGGAATTCGGAGCTCGGAATTCGGAATTTCCACCCGCCCTCCCAATGCTGGATGCTGGATCCGCCCGCCTCCCTTTCGAGCCGGCTCAGGGTTCTAGCCCGGACTATTCACCAATCTTCGGCTGCAAGGCCCGATGCACCGCAACTACGACGGCGTCGCCCGATTCACGACAAACCCAACGGATACTTGCGCTTCGCCGCCCTCGTCACGAAACCTGGTGAGAAGTACGGACTAGGGGATGAGGACCTGAGGGCTTGAGGACTCGGGTTCTGATGCTGGAGGCCATCCTCCCCATCCGATGGAACGCCCGGCTTTTGTGGTGCAGGCGTCCCGCGTGCACTGTGGATGTGCAGGCGGGACGTCTGCACCACAGTCGGGGCACGGGCAGTGGCAGTGGCGTTGGACAGCGGCTGGAACCAGGGACAGAGACAGCGATCAGCCACAGGGAAGGGATCCGCGACAGGATTCAGCGGCGGCGACCGGTGCCGAAACTGTTTGCTGCCGCAGTTCCGCCCGCTGACTACTGACGCTGCCGCTGTTTTCGGTCGCTGGACCCGTCCCTGCCGCTGTCGTCTGTCGCTGATTTCCGCCGGTTGGGCGGGTGGGCGGAACGTTCTAACGTTCTAACGTTCAATCGTTAAACGTTGAAACGTTGTGCTCCGGGCGGATGGGCGGACCGCGTGCCTCGGAGGTGCCTGGCATCCCGATTCGCCGCGAATCGGCGTGCCTGGCATCCTCTCG
>CBDTWX010000503.1:0-4266 GCA_965364305.1 uncultured Thermoanaerobaculia bacterium | reverse complement strand
CACCCCGTAGAGCTGAGACACCGCGACGCGCCCCGCCGCCACGGCCGCCGCGAGCCCGATGACGAGACCGGCGAACGCCAGGTACAGCCCGCGACTGACAACCATGCGCCGGATCTCGGCCGGATCCGCTCCGACCGCGATGCGGATGCCGATCTCGCGGGTGCGGAGACCAACCACATACGAGATGGCGCCGTACAGCCCCACCGCACCGAGCACAATCGCCACCAGGGCGGCGGCGAGCAGCAACATCATGGTGAAGCGGGTGCGGACAGTCGCCTGCGCGACCACCTCGTCCATGGTGCGGATATTCGCTACCGGAACATTCGGATCGACCGCCCAGACCTGCTCGGCCGCCGAGCGCGCCAGCGAGGTTGGAGGCATCGAGGTCTTGATCGCCAGCTCCAGCTGGGAGATGAACAGCCGGTCGATGGTGCTGATCCTGAGCGACCAGAAGGGGTAGTAAAGCGCGTCCCTGATGCCGTCGGCCAGGCCGTCATAGGGCGCATCGCCGACGACACCGACGATGGTGTACCAGTATCCACCCTCCTGGGGACGCCCGGGCATGACCCGCCGGCCGACCGCGTCGCGGGGGTTCGGCCACACCCGTCGCGCCAGGGTCTCGCTGATCAGCACCGTGCGCGCCTCCCCGCCAATGTCATCCGGCCCGAGTCGCCGGCCGGCGAGCAGCGGAATCGACAGCACCTCGAGGGCGTCCGGGAGGACGAGGTGCGTCATGTAGTTGGGCGCAATCTCATCCGGGTCGAGCGGCATGTCCTCGAAGCTGTGGCCGAGCAGGATGCCTGTGTCCTCCACCGGCACGCCGGAGGTCACGCCGGCGAGCTCGACACCGGGCAGCATCCGAACCCCGGCGAGAACCTCGCGGTAGAAGGTCAACGCATCTGCGGCGGTCGGGTACTCGGCATCAGGGATCGGCAACCGCATCGTCACCACGCCCCGGGGGTCGCACCCCGGATCGACGGACCGCAGCTCCAGAAAGCTCCGGATCATCAGACCCGACATCACGATCAGCACCAGCGCGAGGGCGAGCTGGCCGACCACCAGCACCTCTCTCACGCGCTGCCGCCCTCGACCGCAGGTCGCGCTTCGGCTCCCGTCACCCATGACCGCCGACAGCCCGTCTCCTCCGCGAAGCGCCGGCACAACCCCAAAGATCAGCCCGCTCAGGGTCGCGATGACCAGTACGAAGATCCCCACGGGCAGATCGACGGTCCCCTCTTCGAGGCGGGGAATCCCGGGCGGTGCCAGCCGCTGGATGGCGCGGACTCCTGCCGAGGCCAGCGCCAGCCCGCCCGCACCGCCGGCGATGGTAACGATCAGGCTCTCGACCGTCGATCCGCGGGCGATCGCAGCGCGGGTGGCGCCGATGGCGCTGCGCAGGGACGTCTCCTGCTGCCGCGCTTCGGCTCGGACCAGGAAAAGGTTGGCGACGTTGGCGACGGCGATTGCGAGCACCACGCCGACGCAACCGAAGAGGATCCACAGCACCTCCGCCACGTCTCCGACCACATCGTCCTTCAACGGCGTGACGAGCACCCCGATCTGCGCCTTCTCGAACATCTTGCGGGCGGCCTCGGGATCCGGGAAGACCTCGTGAACGCGACGGACCAGCGCGTCCATCTCGCGTTGGCCGGCCTCCAAGGTCTGGCCCGTCTGCAGCCGCGCGACACAGGTGTTGCCCCACATCCCTCGCTCGGGCTGCGCCCGGTCGATCTCCATGGGGAGCAGGAGATCGGCATCGATGTCCGCAACACGGCAGCCGCGCGGCATGACGCCGACCACCTCACGCGACACCCCGTCGATCGGCACCAGGGCTCCGACGATGGCCGGATCGCCGCCGTAGCGCCGCTGCCACAACGCGTGACTCAGGATCACCTTCGGCTCGGCACCAGGCTCGTTCTCCTGCTCGAGGAAGACCCTCCCGAGATGCGGTTGCACACCGAGCACCCGCAGCAGCGATGGCGTGACCTCGACCGCGGGCAGCTCCTCGGGACGATCGCCGCCGGTGAGGTTGGCCTCACCCGGCTGGTAGAGTCCCATGTCGGTAAAGACCGTGGTCTGGTCGCGGTAGAACAGATAGCTGATGTGCGCGTGCTGCCACTTCTCGTCCTCGGGATCGGTGTGCCACACCCCGACCAGCGACTCCGCCTCGGGATAGGGCAGCGGGCTGATCAGCACCGCCTGGACGACACTGAAAATAGCGGCGGAGGCGCCGATTCCCACCGCGAGGGTCACAACGGCCACGATCGAGAACAACGGCGTGCGAAGCAGCCTGCGCGCCGCGGTCGCGAGCTCTGAGTACAACCCCGTCATCTTCAATTCACCAACTAGTCAGGAACTCCTTGCAACGCTGGTGCCAGTTCATTTGATGCCGAGAACCTCGCAAGGGTTGTCGGAGACATCGTGACGGCAGTCCGCATGTGTCCGTTTGTGGGACGCCGGCATCCGTTGGCGGACACCCGCAGAGCGGATCCACAGCCCGCTCGACCGAGGAGTGTGGGCGCAAAAAGCTATCGACACGCAACGGCCAAAATAACCATAGTAAGTCTGGAAAAACCAGACATAGTGTGTTTAAATCGACAGAACATGAGAGACATCAAAAATCGGATCGGGCGCGAAGAGTTCGACTATCCCGCACTCATGGCGGCTCTGTCGGGCTACGCCAACCCGAGGGACCGCGTCACGGCGCTGCTGCGCCGCGGGGACATCATTCGGGTCAAGAAGGGAATCTACGTTTTCGGCGAGCGTCTCCGCCAACGGCCGTACTCAAGGGAGCTACTCGCCAACCTCGTTTACGGGCCTTCGTTTGTGTCGCTCGACTCCGCGCTTTCACACTACAACCTGATACCCGAAAGAGTGGCCGCTCTGACGTCGGTCACAACCAAGCGCCCAAAGGTCTTCGACACGCCGGTCGGATCCTTCATCTATCGACAGGCGCCAAAGAGCTACTTTCACCTGGGAATGGAGCGGGTGGAAGAGGGAGATGTGGCGTTTCTCATCGCCGCACCCGAAAGGGCCCTGGCAGACAAGATTCGTGATGACCGAGGATACCCGTTGCGGGCGCAGGCGGAGGCGGCTCGCTACCTATTCGATGACCTCAGAATCGAGGCGCCGGATTTCGTTCAGCTTGACCCGGACTTTCTCGAAATCCTGGCCGAATCCGCCAGATCGCGAAAGATCGGGATCTGCGCGAGTCTTCTCCGCGCCATGAGGGCAAGAGAATGAACAGAGCCGTAGAGTCGATGTTGGCGAAGTACGACCCTCGCAGCGCTGACGATCACGTGAACGCGTTGCGCGAGATTCTCCAAGAGATCGCCCTGTGCGGATTGTGGCGCGGGAAGTTCTTCGAGAGAGCGGCGTTCTACGGCGGCACTGCACTGCGTGTCCTGTACGGGCTCGACCGCTTCAGCGAAGACATGGACTTCTCGCTGCTCGTTCCCGACGATCAGTTCGATCTCGCGCCGTACTGTTCGTACGTCGAGGAAGAGCTCGGTGCGTGGGGCTTCAGAGCGTCGGTGAAGAAGAAGGAGAAGACCGCCAAAAGCGCAGTAGAGTCAGCGTTTCTCAAGGCGAACACCAGGGAGCTGCTCTTGGTGATCGACGCAGGCGGCCCGGTTGCCGCCACGATCCACGGCAGGAGTCAGCTCAGGATCAAGATCGAGATCGACACCAACCCACCACCCGGGTTTTCGACCGAAACTCGCTTCCTGCTGCAACCCATCCCCTTTTCGGTCAAGGCCTATGACCAGCCGTCTCTATTTGCAGGCAAGATGCACGCGCTTCTCTGCCGCGGCTGGAGATCGAGAGTCAAAGGTCGCGATTGGTATGACCTTGTCTGGTACGTCACCCGGGGAACCCCGCTCAGCCTCTCCCACCTGGAGGCACGGTTGCGGCAGAGCGGACATTTCGATGAGGAATCTCCGCTCGATGTCGATCGATTACGGCGAATGCTCGCGCGAAAGATCGCGGAGCTCGATGTGGATTTTGCCAGATC
Source organism: uncultured Thermoanaerobaculia bacterium (assembly GCA_965364305.1). GTDB lineage: Bacteria > Acidobacteriota > Thermoanaerobaculia > Thermoanaerobaculales > Sulfomarinibacteraceae > Sulfomarinibacter. The sequence continues at coordinate 254 of CBDTWX010000503.1, read as the reverse complement.
AGAGATTGAACGCTTCCTGACCGATCGATCCACGGTTGAGGTTTGGTCTGTGAAGTTCTTTGCCTCGGTGGCTGAGAAGATTGTCGTCCTGGACGAGTGAGGGGCTTTTGTAGATTACGAGTCGCTCGTCATGCGCCCGGTAGACCACGCCCATCCCACCCGCGCCGATCTGCTCGACGGTGCGGTGAGAATTGCGCTTGAGCCCGTACTTCTCACCAGGTTTCGTGACGAGGGCGGCGAAGCGCAAGTATCCG
>CBDTWX010000502.1:0-4286 GCA_965364305.1 uncultured Thermoanaerobaculia bacterium | reverse complement strand
CGGTGCGGCCCTTGAAGATCACACCCTTGGAGTCCACCATCAAGAGGTTTTCCGGTCTGACGCCGAGCGAGGTGTAGAAAGTGGCGCAGGCGATACCGGCGGCGCCGGCCCCCGAAAAGACCACTTTGACATCCTCGATCCTACGGTCGGTGACCTCGAGCGCATTGAGCAGGGCGGCACCGGAGATGATCGCGGTGCCGTGCTGGTCATCATGGAAGACCGGTATGTCGCAGCTCTTCTTGAGGGTTTCCTCGATCTCGAAGCACTCCGGGGCACCGATATCCTCGAGGTTGATGCCGCCGAGGGTCGGCGAAAGGAGCTCGCAGAAACGGATGATCTCCTTCGGGTCCTTGCTGGCAACCTCGATGTCGAAAACATCGATGTCGGCAAACCGTTTGAAGAGAACTCCCTTGCCCTCCATCACCGGTTTTCCGGCCATCGGTCCGATGTCTCCGAGCCCCAGCACCGCCGTGCCATTCGAGACCACAGCTACCAGATTGCCCTTGTTGGTGTACTCGTAGACAAGATCGGGGTCGCGGGCGATCTCAAGACAGGGCTCGGCGACCCCTGGCGTATAGGCCAGCGACAGATCGCGTTGGGTGATGCACGGCTTCGTCGCGACCACCTCGGTTTTGCCGTGGCGTTTGCCGGTGTGGTAGGCCAGCGCCTCTTCGCGGGTGATTTTCTTCATTGTTCGTCTCCTTCTGGAGTGCCGAGATCCCGTTGGAGTGATTCCACGCGGGGACCATAGTCCCAGTGTGGGTAGAAATCAACCTGAGTTCGGAATCATTTTCATTTTTTCGCCCTGGAAATTCCAGTGTGCCGTGTTAGGTCGGATACCCGTCACGAATTTCCAGGGCGAAAAAATGAGCCTACAGACGTTGCGGCTGGTCCGACGCTCGTTCGATCGCCAGCCGAACGAGCTCGTCCAAGAGCTGCGGATACTTGATCCCTGAAAGGGCCCATAGGCGGGGGTACATGGAGATCGAGGTGAAACCCGGAATCGTGTTGACCTCGTTGACCGACAGCTCGCGGCTCTCTCGGGTCAGAAAGAGATCCACCCGCGCCATGCCGGAGCAACCCAGGAGGCGGAAGACAGTGATCGCCAACCGTTGCACGGTTCCCGTCATGTCTGCGTCGAGGGGCGCCGGCGCCAGCAGCTCGCAGGCGGCGTCCAGGTACTTGTCTTCGTAGTCATAAAAATCATGCCCCGGCACGACCTCACCGGGGACCGCCGCGCGGGGTTGGCGGTTTCCGAGCACCGCGACCTCGATCTCGCGAGCATCGACCCCCTTTTCGACCAGCGCACGTTCACCGTGGCCCAGCGCAATATCGATAGCCCCCGCCAATACCGCCTCTTCGGAAACCTTCGTGATGCCCACGGAGGATCCGAGACGAGCCGGTTTGACAAAGAGGGGCAGCCCGAGGCCCAGACTCTGATCGAGGATGCGTTCTCTGCTCTCCGTCCAGGAGCTTCGGTCGATCGCCTGCCACGGAGGCGTCTGCAGCCCGGCCTGATCGAGCAGACTCTTGCAGAATACCTTGTCCATGCAGACCGCCGAGGAGGCGGCGTCGCATCCCACGAATGGTAGGCCCATCATTTCGAAGAGTCCCTGAATCGTCCCGTCCTCGCCGTAGGGCCCGTGGAGGACCGGAAAGGCAACGTCGAATTGTTCGTCGATGAGGCGAGGATCGATGCGATGCCGGCCTTCGAAGGCGACAACGTCATCGGTACGATCCGCCGACTCGGCGAGCACCCGGCTCGCGGTGTCGGGATCTGCCCATCGTCCACTGCGGTCGATCGCCATGGGCACGACCTCGTACCTTTGGCGGTCGAGGGCGCGGTCAACCGATCGCGCCGAGACAATGCTGACGTCGTGTTCGCCGGACCTCCCGCCGAAGACGAGAGCAAGGCGGAGCTTCCGAAGAGTGCCGTTGCGGTTCATCAACCCGACCCCCCAACAAATCTCGCCTGCCATTGTGACCCAGATTTGGAAAAGTTGGGGCCACTTCAAGGTCCGCCGCCCGCCCGATGCTCGATGCCCGGCGCCGAGACTCCGGTGTCGGTCAAGGGGACGACCAGGCTGACGTGCTCCCGCTCTCGAAGCCGTCGGCAAAGATGCCGCTCTCGTCGCTGAAAATCAGGATGTCATCGATCACCGCGTAGTCAGACGGGGAGTCGGTGTGGTTGGGGTCCCGATACCGGAAGCGGAGACGAACGTCCGCCTCGCCCGCAACGCTCGACAACGGGACCAGGACGGCGGCGCCGCCGGTTCCCGGCGTCGCCGGCAGATTCTGTGTCAGGGAGACTTGAAGATTCCACGTGACGCCGCCGTCGGTCGACGTGGAGACCTCGAGCACCTCGTCGTCGCGTTGGAATGCTGTGACGAATCGCAGGACCGGCGCCGCCGCCGCCGACAGGTCGATCGATCGAGAAATCAGCGACGTGTCGAAGCCGCTGCGCCCCGGCTCGCTCTGGAAGCAGACGGCACCTGCCGCTCCACCGGTGAGGTTGCCGAGACCGCAGTTGGTCGCGCCGATGTTGTCGGTGCTCCTCCAGACGTCGATTGGCGGTGACGGGTCATCGTCAGTGACTGTCCACTGATCGGTGAGGATCGTGGACAGGCCGCGATCGAATGGGACCGCGAAGAACGGGCACCCACGTCGCCACGGCTCCTGGTCGGCGCTGACGACTCGAGTCACGCCAAGCTCCTGCATGGCGATCCGATCGCTGGTCGAGAAGGGACGAAATCCAGGGTTCGAGATGGTCACCGAGGCGTTTTGTGGAAGGTAGAGACCGCCGCCCGGGAAGGTGAAGACTCCGTCACCCGACTGCAGGCCGCTCGCACCCTCCCGGTAGTTGATGATCACTGGAACTGGACAGTCGCTGCGCTTGATGCTGAGCTCCGAGAAACCCGCCCGCCAGAACGCGAGCTCGGAAAGCAGCGTCGGAACGCCGAAGTAGATGCGAAACTCCTCGTTGGCGGGCCCGTCAATGTGGGTGAAGTCGAGCCCGTCCTTGTAGTCCTCGTGGGGTGTCGGGGTCCCGACGCAGCCGTTGTAGTCGCAAAAGCAGGGATCGCCGGGCGTGATGCCGCAGTTTTCGCCGATCAGCCAGTTCGACGAGCAGTGGAGCGGGCAGGCGCCTGGATCCTGGGTGTCGTAGTCGACGATGCCGAGGCCCTCGACCGTTGCGTACATCAAGCCGGGCGAGGGCGCGCCGATCGTCAACGCCGGGCAGTCGTCGATTCCAGCCTCGATGCACTCGAAGGGCTGTCCGTTGGACGTGGAGAGGCCGTGCAGACAGTCGCCGGTCGAGTCGGGAAAGGGAGGATCGTCCTGTTCCGTCACCTGGCACTGCGGGATCGGGGGGTGTGGGTTGTCCGGACTGCCGAGAGAGCGGAAGTTGATCACGAAGTCCGCGCCGACAGCCGTCGAGACCTGGGCCAGAGCGATCAGGACGGGGATCGCCAGCCGTCCGACTGACATCCGGAAGTTGGGCTGATGGTGATTCCGAGTTGACATCGAGCGTCTCCTTTCGTGGCTGACGGGCCGCACCGACGGTGCGTGTTGCGGGCCGTCTCCGCCTCGGGCCTTCGGTTCTGCTGTGGGGTAGTGCGACGCGGCCGGTAAGATCGCGCCACCAGGCGCCCGTCACGTCGAGTTTCGTAGGCCCTGCTACAGCCCGATCACCTCGGCTCCCGGCGCCGGATCACTCGCGGGCGAGCTCGCGGGCCAACCAGGCACGGGCCGCGCGCCAGCGCCGGTCGACGGTACGGGGTGAGCTCTCGATCGCCCTCGCCGTTTCTTCGACCGTGAGGCCGGCGAAGACCCGCAGGGTGACGACCTGGGCCAGGTCGGGATCGCGGGCTTCGAGCCGCGAGAGCGCCTGGTCGACCTCCAGCAGCTGCTCGAGATCGGCAGCCGCGACGGCGTCGGACTCCTCGAGCTCGACTCGCCGCTGGTCGCCGCCATGGCGGATCCTTCCAACCCGACGCGCGCGCTCGATCAGGATCCGTCGCATGGCCTCGGCCGCGGCGCCGAAAAAGTGGGAACGGTTCTGCCACCGCGAGTCGCCGCCGATCAGCCGCAGGTAGGCTTCGTGGACGAGGGCCGTCGGCTGCAACGTGTGTCCCGGAGCCTCTCGCGCCATGCGCGCCCGGGCCAGCTGGCGAAGCTCCTGGTAGACCACTGGCAGCAGCTCGTCGGAGGCCTTCGGGTCGCCGCGCTCGATCGCCTCCAAGAGGCGCGTGCCCTCGCCGTCGGGTGTGGTCACGACGAGCTCC
>CBDTWX010000501.1:0-4305 GCA_965364305.1 uncultured Thermoanaerobaculia bacterium | reverse complement strand
CACGTCACCTCGAACCTTTCGCTTCGAACGCTGGTGAATAGTCCGGGCTAGTTCGCCCCCCAAGCCGAGGTGTCGCCGGTTTCGAAACCGTCAGTGAAGATTTCTGCGAGGGGCGCGTCGCTGATCGCGACCGTCATGTCCGTGCCGTTTTCGAGGGCGGGATGGAGCGCGCACCGGACACCGACCCACACCGGGAAGTCGGTTGCGACAAAATCCCACGAGTGGGAGACGACAACCGAGGTCTGTCCTGTCGGAAAGGCCGTCCACGGGATGTCGGGGGTGCCGTCGCCCCAGCTCACCGAGTACTCCAATGGGTGACCGTAGGTGGAGCCGCCGCTGATCGTGTAGTCGTAGGTCACGCCGGTCCACCCTGAGGAAGGCCCAACCAGGGTCGTGTCGTACATATACTCCTCCTCGATCGTGATCCAGTGCTCGGCAGAATTGGAGCGATCGGTGTGGGCCGCGCACCGGACCCAGACCTGGACCTGAAACGCGTCCACGTGATCCCAGGAGTGGGAGAGCTCCGCTGTGTCGGTGGCGGCGTCGAGGGCTGTCCACGATGTCGAGGAGCCGTCACCCCAATCGACTCTGAACTCCATGTCGTGGTCGTAGGTCGAGGTGCCGCCGAAGACGAAGTCGTAACTGATGTCGCTCCCGCCGCTCGTCGGTCCGGTCACGGTGGGTGTCGAGATCGACTCGTCCATCGCCATCGTCACGACCAGGGCATCGGAGGCGTTTGAGGTGATCGTGGGATTGAGTACCGAACGGGCCTCGACGGTCACAGAGTATGTGCCGGGAGTCTGCCACGCGTGATCGGCCGATATGGCGCCCTCATCGATCCAGGTGCTGAAGCTGCCGTCGTCCCAGTCGAACCTGTACTGGACAGCGCTACCGTCGAGCGAAATGGACGCCCCGGTGCAGGTGTAGGTTTCGCTGGTTTCCGTGGAACCCGGGGTCGTTCCTGTCGGGGCGGTGGGAGGGCTGACGACATTGGCGGTTGGGAGCGAATGAACCTCGCGGCCGAGGTCCGACTCGGTCTGGAAAAAGAGCCGGTCGGTGGTTGCGGTCAGGCCCTTGGGCCCCTCCTCGGTCGGGAGGTCGAAGAGATCGGCGACCATGAAGGTGTTTGCCGCCGTGCCGTCGGTCACCCGAAGCGCTTGGCGATGTGCTGCGTCGTCTGCGACAAAGAAGAGGAAATCGCCGGCCACCGTCAATTCAGTGGGCATCGACGAGTTTGGAGAGGTGGTTTCGCCAATCGTTGTGGTGCCGGGATACACATCAATGAAGAGTTGTGTTCCGCCTACGGTTCCATCGCTCACCCAGAGCTCGATGCCGGAAACAGGATCGGAGGTGACGAAGAAGAGCTTGCCGTCGAACGCGATGCGGCTGAATATAGGGGCGCCGGTGAAGAGTCTTACCATGAGGGTCCCGCCGGGGGTGCCATCGGTCGCCCACAGCCCTTCGCCGGTGACTCCGTCGTTGGCCTCGAAGAACAGAAGACTCCCGGCGGACACGAAATTGTCCGGTGAACTCGAACCGCCGGTTTGGGTATTGAGGTCCTTGAAGAGAGCTGTACCACCCGGGGTGCCGTCGCTGGCCCACAGCTCCGTTTCACCCGCATCCGTGGTTGCTGCAAAGAATGCCTTGCCGAGGAAGGCAGTGATTCCGGTTGGGTTCGAGCCGGTGACGCCGGGCACGATATCGATCAACGATTCCGCGCCTGGCGTGCCATCGGTGATCCATAGCTCACGGCCAGAGGTGGCGGAGTTGTCTGCCGAAAAGAACACCGTGCTGCCGACGACCGTCAAATCCGTTGGGTTGGACCCACCGTCGGCAGGCTCGATATCGGTGATCCGAGAGGCCGATGTTCCTGAGACCTTCCACAGCTCGATGCCATCGGTCTCGTCCCAGCCGGCGACATAGAGACTGCCGCCCATGACCTCCGCATCCGGCAGAGATGTGGAGAGCGCGAGACTGAAGCCCGGAACCTGAGCGGCGTTGCCGACCTGTCCGTTGGAATACCAGAGGTTGTAATCGTGGAACGGCGGGTTGTCCGGGTCCTCTCGATGGCTGGCCCCGAAGTACATTCCGGAGGGCGCTGCGGTGAAGTGCTCCGGCTTCGAGGAGAAGGCGGCAGTCCCGTCGGGCTCCGTGCTCGGCCAGATATCCTTGACCAGGTAGGTCCCGGCCGCGGTGCCATCGCTGACCCAAAGCTCCTCTCCGTGGACTCCGTCATAGGCGTTGAAGTAGAGCGCGAACCCGAGGGCACCGGCGCGAAAGACATATGTGCCGCCCGGTCCCGGGTTGATGTCCTCGACCATGGTGACCTGGGCGAATGACGGTGCGGTCAGAAGAATCACTGTAATCACCGAGGCGGTGACGATTGATACGAGTGGACGATAAACAACAGTGTTCACGGGCCCTCCTCCGTAAAGACGTGCGGCTTGGTCAATCGGACGATCTCTGAAATCCTTGTCTCATGGCAAGCTCGATCTCAACTTGCTATGGCATGGATTTGCACGATCAATGCCAGGAATGACACCGATTCCTGAGAAGCGCTCGAGATGACGATTTGTTTCGTCGTCAGACAGACGTCTCATTTCGGGCCATTGAGCAGTAGGCGTCTGGAATCGTCTTTGGCGCGGATAAGATTGTCGGTGAGCGCTGGCAAGGCGTCTCGCAACGAAGCGCACCGAGGGAGGAGTCCGCATGTCGTTCTCTAGGTTGCTGCGCCCTCGATCGATCGCTGTCTTTGGCGGTGGGGTGGCGGAGGAGCTCGTCCGCCAGTGCGACCGTATGGACTATGCCGGCGAGATCTGGCCGGTCCACCCGAAGAAGGACGCGATTCGGGGCCGCAGGGTCTACCGATCGGTGGAGGAGCTCCCGGACAGCCCCGATGCCGCCTATGTCGGGGTCAATCGCCACCTCACCATCGATATCGTCCGTGATCTGGCGGCCAGGGACGCCGGCGGCGCCATCTGTTACGCCACGGGCTTTATCGAGGCGGGCGAGGAGGGCTCTGAGCTTTCGAGACAGCTGCTCGAGGCGTCGGGCGGGATGCCGCTGATCGGGCCCAACTGTTACGGTTTGGTCAACTACCTCGACGGCGCGATCATCTGGCCCGACCAGCAGGGTGGTCGGCGGGTCGACGAGGGCGTCGCGATCATCACCATGTCCTCCAACGTCGGGTTCAACCTCACGATGCAACGGCGTGGGCTTCCCGTCGCCTACATGCTGTCCCTCGGCAACAAGCTCAAGTTCGATCTTCACGACGCGATCGAGATCTTTGCGCGCGAAGAGAGGGTCACCGCGCTGGGTCTTTACGTGGAGGCCATGACGGATCCCCTGGCCTTCGAGGATGCGGTGCTCTTGGCGCGGAAGCTGGGCAAGCCGATCGTTGCCATCAAGACCGGCCGGTCCGAGGCCGCGCAAAAGATCGTGGTTTCCCACACCGCTTCGCTCGCCGGGTCGGACGCGCTGATCAGCGCGCTGTTCAAGCGTCTCGGCGTCGCCCGTGTCGGATCTCTGGAAGCGCTGATGGAAGCGCTGAAGGTCTTGCACGTTCTCGGACCGTTGGACGGCGGTCGTCTGGGCGCCATGAGCACCTCGGGCGGAGATCTCACCCTGATCGCCGACGCCATGATCGGGACGGATCTGACGATGCCGCCGTTGTCCGACGAGGTGTCCACCAGGGTGGGGGAGACCGTGCACGAGCGGATAGTCGCGGCCAACCCTCTCGACTTCCAGATGTTCGACTGGAACAACGCAGATCGGATGGCCGAGACCTTCACCGCGTTCATATCCGACGATTTTGACGCGACGCTGTGCGTGCTCGACTATCCGAGGGAGGATCTGTGCGACCAGTCGACCTGGCTCGGGGCCGAGCGGGGCTTTGTGCGGGCCGTCCACGAGAGGAACCACAAGGGCGTCGTGCTGTCGACATTTTCGGACACCATTTCGGAGACGGTGGCGACACGGCTGATCGCCGAGGGTATCGCCCCGCTGGCCGGGATTGATACAGGGCTGGCGGGAATCCAGGCGGCGGTCGAAGTAGGGGCAGCATGGAGAAACCCTCCGAAGCCGCACCTGATCGAGATGGTGGGCCGAACCGAGGACGAATCAGTCGAGGTTTTGGACGAGGCCGAAAGCAAGGCTTTTCTGAGCCGCCTCGGCGTGCCCGTTGCTCCGTCGGAGGTTGTTGGGAACTCCCAAGAGGCGGCTGTGGCGGCCGAAGAGCTGGGGTATCCGGCTGTCGTCAAGGCACTGGGCGTCGCGCACAAGACCGAGGTGGGCGGAGGCAAGCTC
>CBDTWX010000500.1:0-4331 GCA_965364305.1 uncultured Thermoanaerobaculia bacterium | reverse complement strand
GAGCCTCCACCATCTGAACCCTGCGGTAGTCGTAGGCGTCCTGGCCCATCCCTCAGCCCTCGAACCCAACCGGCGCGTCGAGCCAAGGCAGGTCCTTTTCTCGGAAGCGCTCGAGAGTTCGGCGATCGGTCATGTCGAGATGGAGCGGGGTCACCGAGACGAAACCCGAGTTGACCTCGTGGAAATCGGTTTCCGGCAGCGGTTCCCAGACCGGCTGACCACCTCCGATCCAGAAGATCCTCCGACCCCTCGGGTCCCGTTCCTCGACCACGCCCTCGGTGTAGCGGCGCACGCCGAGCCGAGTCAACCGCACTCCGAGCGGCGTTCCTACGGGCACGTTGACGTTGAGCAGGGTATTGTGCGGCAGCCCGTGCTCGAGGATCCACCCCGACAGCTCGCACGCGAACTTCGCCGCCAGGTGGAAGCTCAATCCCTCACCCACCCCGAGCGACACCGCCATCGCGGGCACCCCGAGAATGACCCCCTCGAAGGCGGCCGACACGGTTCCCGAGTAGTGGACGTCGGCGCCCATGTTGAAACCGAAGTTGACCCCGGAGACCACGAGATCGGGCGGGTTGCCTCCCATCAGGTTCGAGATCGCCAGCGCAACGCAGTCTGTCGGCGTGCCATCGACCGCAACCCGGCGCTTGCCGAGCCGTTTGATGCGCAGCGGGCGGTCGAGGGTCAGGGCGTGGGACACTGCCGACTGTTCGCTGTCCGGAGCCACCACCCAGATCTCGCCGAGGCCTTCGAGGGCGTCGGCCAGCACCTGGATGCCCTCGGAGGTGTAGCCGTCGTCGTTTGTCACCAGAATACGAGGCGGTTTCGCCATGCGGGGGATTCTATACGAATTATGAATTCGGAATTCGGAATTCGGAATTCGGAATTCCCACCCACCCTCCCCCGTCTCTGCAATCACCCACGATATTTTCCTCTTCTCATTTTCTGCGCATCAGGGCTTCGAGCCATGATGCGCAGAAAATGACACCTTGTCCTCCCGTCACACGCGTGAGAGAATACCGGTCCGCTGGAGGCGCTGCAACGGGGCGCCTCGCGAACCGGCAGCAACCCTCTGAAGGGAGAACGGATGAAGAGAGAGATACTGCTCGGAGACGAGGCCGTCGGTCTCGGCGCAATCCACGCCGGCATGAGCGGCGTCTACGCCTACCCGGGCACCCCGTCGACCGAAATCTTCGAGTTCGTCGAACGCCGTACCAAAAAGGCCGGAAACGTCCACGCGTTTTGGTCAACCAACGAAAAGGTGGCTTACGAGGAGGCGCTCGGCATGAGCTGGGCCGGCAAGCGAGCCATGGTCTGCATGAAGCACGTCGGTCTCAACGTGGCAGCCGACGCCTTTATGAACTCGGCCGTCACCGGGACCAACGGAGGCCTCGTCTTGGCCGTCGCCGACGACCCCGGCATGCACTCGAGCCAGAACGAGCAGGACAGTCGCTACTTCGCTCAGTTCGCCCTCATTCCGTGTCTCGAGCCCCGCAACCAACAAGAGTGCTACGACATGATGTTCGAGGCCTTCGAGATGTCCGAGGAGCTCTCGCTGCCGGTGATGCTTCGCCTCGTGACCCGAATCGCCCACAGCCGAGCCGGTGTCGCGACTCGCGAGCAACTGCCGCAGAACGAGCTGCGGCCGACCAGAGAGATCAAGAAATGGACCTTGCTACCGGTCAACGCGCGAGTCCAGTACAAGCACCTCACCGAGAAGCAGCCGGAGCTCCTCCGCCGTGCCGAGGAGAGCCTCCACAACGAGCTCCAGCTCCAAGGACCTACCGGTATCATCGTGTGCGGCCTCGCAGAGAACTATCTGCGCGAAAACCTCGAGCCCGACCATGATCTTTCGATCCTCAGCATTCGCCAGTATCCGTTGCCGTCGGGCAAGGTGAGGGAGCTGGTCGAGCACGTGGACGAGCTGATGGTGCTCGAGGACGGCTACCCGCTGGTCGAGAATATGGTTCGCGGCCTCTTCGGCCTCGAGGGCGTTCGGGTGAAAGGACGTATGACCGGCGAGGTTCCGCGTACCGGCGAGCTCACCCCCGACATCGTCCGAGAGGCATTGGGTCTGCCCGCCCTACCCACCGCCCACCTCCCCGAGGTCGACATTGCCAACCGCCCGCCGGCGCTGTGCAAGGGCTGTCCTCACATTGACAGCTTTCGAGCGCTCAACGAGGCTCTGAGCGGTTTCGAGGATCCGCAGGTCTTCTCGGATATCGGCTGTTACACCCTCGCCGCGCTGCCACCGCTCGAAGCGGTTCATAGCTGCGTCGCGATGGGCGCATCCATCGGCATGGCCGCCGGTGCGGCCCACGCCGGTTACTCGCCTGCGGTCGCCGCAATCGGCGACAGCACCTTCTCGCACGGAGGCATCACGCCCCTCTTGTCGGCCGTACAACAAAATGTCAATCTCAACGTCCTGGTGGTCGACAACAGCACCGTCGGTATGACCGGCACGCAGCGTTCGATGTCCACCGGGCCGACCCTCGACCAGATCATTATCGGCACCGGCATCTCCGAAGACCATTTCCGAATCATCGAGCCCACCCCCCGCAACCACCAAGCGAATGTCGAGGTCATTCGCGAGGAGCTGGCGTACGACGGGCCCAGCGTCATCGTCGCCCGCCGAACCTGCATTGAAGCGCTCAAGGCCCGGCCGAGCTGAGGATGCCGTGATGGAAAAGAACATCATCCTCGCCGGTGTCGGTGGACAGGGCATCCTCTCGATCGCCTTTGTGATCGACAACGCGGCCCTCGAGGCGGGCCTCCATTTCAAACAGGCCGAGGTGCATGGAATGGCCCAGCGGGGGGGCGCCGTACAATCCAATCTCCGCTACGGCGACTCGGAGATTTACTCCGACATCATCCCGACCGGCCGCGCCGATCTCATTCTCAGCGTCGAACCCCTCGAGGTCCTGCGCTACTGGCACTACCTCAAACCTGACGGCTGGGTCGCCACCTCGGTCACCCCCTACGTCAACATTCCCGACTATCCGGACCCCGAGGAGCTCTATGCCGAGCTCGCCGCCTTCGATCGGATCATCATGGTCGACACGGCCCACATCGCAAGGGCGGCCGGCAACCTTCGGGCCCAAAACATGGTCGCGGTCGGCGCGGCATCACAGCTGCTCGATTTCACCGAAGAGCAGCTCCTGAAATATGTCGAGGTCCTCTTCGAGCGCAAGGGCGAGAAGATCGTCGCGGTCAATCGACGCGCCTTCGCCTACGGCCGCGCGGCCGGGCTGTTTTTTCGCGGGCTGGTTGAGGGTGGCATGCCCCGTTTACCGGCGGTCAAGCTGTGCGGCAAGCTGGAGCCCGAGACGATCGATCCCGCCCACGCCGACGCGTGGGCAACCGCAATCGGCAGCGACGAGTCCAAGCTCGAAGCGGTCCTCGCGGAAAAGGAACCCGTGTCGGCCGATCGCGCCGCCGCATTCGCCTGAGACGGAGCGACGGCCTCGCGCCGTGCATGAACAATGGAGGAGCAGATGTCAAATATCGACACCTCAGCCATCCGGGACATCCTCGCGGAAGCACATTCCGAGGGCCGCACCAGCCTGTATGAGCACGAGTGCTACCGGCTGCTCGAGGCGACCGGCGCCGAAGCAGCGCCGGCGAGCCGGCTCATTCCGATTGGAGAGCGGCCGACCGCCGCCGACCTCGAGCACCTGAGAGGCGACAAGGTCGTCCTCAAGGTGGTGTCGCCCGACATCACCCACAAGACCGAAGCGCGGGGCGTGCGCATCGTCGCGCGAGAGATCGGGGCGGTCGAGGCGGCGTTCGATCTCATGCTGCGTGAGGTGCCGGAGTTCTACGGAGCCTATCTCGAAAAGCACGAGGGCGAGATTCTGGCCGCTCTCGCCGGGCGGCGCGGTCGCGGTCTCGAGCAGCGCCTCGCCGACCGCCTCGTCGGCATCCTCCTGTGCAGCTTCATGCCGCCCGACTCGCAGGGTTTCGCCACCGAGCTCTTTGTCGGTGTTCGCCACACCGACGAGTTTGGACCCATCATCTCGGCCGGTCTCGGAGGCGTCGAGATGGAGATCCTCGCCCGCCAGACGAAAAAGGGCGCGGCGGTTGCCATCGACGGCCCGCGTTTCTTCGAGCTCTTCCGCCGGACGCTGAGCTACGAGCGGATGACCGGCGCCATGCGCGGCTCTCGGCGATTGGTCGACGACGCCATCCTGATCGAGTGCTTTCAGGCCTTTATCGATCTGGCCAACCACTTCTCCGCGATGAACCCGGCCGCTCAGTTCCATCTCGAGGAGGTCGAGGTCAACCCCTTCTCCATCTCCGGAAGCCGGATGGCTCCGTTGGACGGCGTCTGC
>CBDTWX010000499.1:0-4333 GCA_965364305.1 uncultured Thermoanaerobaculia bacterium | reverse complement strand
TCTCGTCGATCGTGCGGGTCCGAGGACCCGCGAGCAGATGCCGGACAAACCCGATTCTTTCTTCGTCCGACCCGACGATCTTGCCGACACGACCTTTGCACTGACCACACAATTGCGATCGGCCTGGTCCTTCGAGGTCGAAGCGAGACCCTTCGGCGAGGTCTGGTAGCACATTTCCGCGCCGCTCGCTCGGCTGGACAGCTTACCGTTCCTTCAATCCGACCGAGGTCCTTCAATTCGCCGTCCCGACCGAGGTCTTTTTCTATTGTCATCCCGACCGAGGGTGCGGAGCGACCGAGTGGAGGGATCTATGGGAAGTCTGTTGCCAAGCGACGATGACGCCCGTCGGGCGTCGTGTCTGTTCTCCTCACAGATTCCTCGGCTCGGCCTTCGGCCTCACTCGGAATGACACTTTTCTCGCCCCACAAAACCTATTGCCCACCGGCGAACTGGAGCTTCCAATCGGTGACGGCGCCCGCGTCGTACTCGGCGCATCGGATGGAGTCTCGGAACGCGCGCTCCTGTCCGTTTCTCAGCTCGCTGACCGAGATCGCGTCGACGCAGACCAGGTCTCCGGCCGCATCGTAGAAGCTGAGATCGAAGTTGGCGACCTTGTAGTCCACCCCTGAGGCGTTGACCACCACTCCCATCACATCGACCCAGGTCTCGTCAGCGCGGTTGTGCTTGAGCTTGCCCTTGAGACGGAACTCCTCGGCCGGCACGGCCGCGGGCCCAGACTCGGCGGCCGCAACGGGAGCTTCGGTTGCGGCGGGGACAGCGGGAACGGCCGCCACCGCGGTCGGCGGAGAACCTTCCTCCTTGCCGGACTCCGCTGCGACGACCGGTTCGGCTTCGTCTGTTCCGGTTGCCTCGGCGGCGGGTGCCGAGTCGGTGACCCCACAGTCGTCCGAGGTGCTGATGGCGAGGGCGGCGTAGCCCTTTTTGATGAGCTGGGCATAGGCGGTGATCTTGTTTCCCGACCACTGGAGCTTGTCCTCGGAACCTGTGCCGCGGCGGCCTGTGTAGGACTCCATCAGATCGTCGATATGATCCATGACGCGGGCTTTCTCGCTTTTCAGGAGCATCAGGAGGCCGCCGTGGCGACCGATCTCCGCGCTATCCAAGGTCAATGGCGAACCAACCGGCAAGGTCACCGAGGTGTCGACCGAGCCCTCGCACAGCTCGACGCCGAGAAACTCCACGCCACGTGCCGGTGCTGCCGCGGCCAACCCGAGACATACGGTGATCACGATCTGTCGCATGGAATCCTCCCAAAAGCTGCAAGATCTCTCGTTCAGAATGCCTGAGCCCGAGCGGAATATCTACTGCGGAAGGAGGCTCGCCGCGGCCCGTTCCACAGACCGTCCGTCGATGTCGACCATTTTGTTGGCCGACCGCATCATCCCGTCGGTCAGGGAGTTGATCAGCGGGAGCAGGGCCGTCAGAACCTCGGTTTGGCCGGCGGTGCGCGGCGACACCAGGAGGATTGCGTCGTAAGGCGGAAATGCCTGTCGTGGGTCGCTCAGCACCATGAGATCGAAAGCAGCGATCCTGCCGTCGGTCGAGTACGATGTGATCACGTCGACCTCGCCGTCGCGGGCTGCTCCGTACATAAAGGTCGAATCCATCCCTCGCGTCCGTACCGCTCCGAGGCCATAGATCTCCCGCACCCGTGACCATTCGAGGCGGCCGAAAAACTCGGGGTCGCCGCCGACCGTCAGGCGATTGGGCCACGAGGTGAGATCGTCGATGCTCCGGACACCGTGGACGTTCGCCCACTCCCTGCTCGCTGCCAACGCGTAAGCGTTCTCGAAGCCGAGCCGACCCAGGCTGAGGATCCGGTGTTTCTCCTTGAGATAGGCGGCCACCTCGATGAGCATCGCATTTCGTTCGATGGGCTCTGAACGTTTCATGATGACCGCCCAGATCGTTCCCGTGTAATCGATCGCGACATCGACGGTGTCGCTCTTCAAGGCGTCGAAGAGGATGGTCGAACCCATGTTGGGTCGAAGGTTGACTATTGCCCCGGCGGACTCGAGCTGACGTTTGAGGAGCTCGGCCAGGATGTACTGCTCGGTGAACCCCTTGGAACCGACGGTGACGAGCCTTCCGTCCAGGACCGGTCGCCGGTCCTGGACCTGGACCGCGATCCGAGATTGTGGAGTCGCAGCCTCTCCTGGGCGGCGGTGGCTGCCGACCGCCGGAACGAGGCCGCCGATGAGGATCGCAGCCAAACCCAGTGCGGCAAGCCAGGCGAGCTGCCCGCTGCGCCGGGCGGCCGCAACCTCGAGAAGCCGGATCAGCTGATCCAGGACGATCGCGAGCGCCGCGGCGAAGAAGCAGCCGAAGAGGACCGCCACCCAGTTTCGGGTCTGGAGACCGAGGAAGATGTAGTTACCGAGGCTCGGAGCGCCAACCGGGGTCGACAGCGTGGCCATGCCGACCACCCACACCGTGGCGGTCCTGACGCCGGCGATGATGATCGGCGCCGCCAGCGGCAGCTCCACCCATAGCAGCGACTGCCGGTCGGTCATACCAACTCCCCGTGCGGCCTCGGTCATCGCGGGGTCGATCTCGAGGATGCCGGCGACGGTGTTGCGCAGTACCGGCAGCATGCTGTAAAGGGTGAGAGCAGCAAAGGCCGGCACGAACCCGATGAGCCCTCCGAGCAACGGAACCATCAGCGCCAGGAGGGCCATGCTCGGCACGGTCTGGATCAGGCCAGCGAAGGTCAAGGCCGGCCCTCGCAGACGGGGGTGGCGGGTGGCGGCGATTCCGAGGGGGATGCTGATCGCGATGCCGATGACTAACGCCGACACCGAGAGCAGGAGGTGGCCGGCGAGCAGCTGCGGCAGCTCGGCGAATCGGTCGGCCAGGTTGCTGCTCATGACATCGTCCGGTCGTCGACTTCGCCAGCGGCGATTGCGGCCAGCCGCGCGGCCTGATGTCTGGGCGAAGCCATCAGCCGCGCGACGTACGGGTCTCCGGGTTCGCGCACCATCTCGACCGCCGGGCACTTGCGAATGATGCGCCCGTCTCGCATCACGATGATGCAGTCGCCCATCAAAAGGGCCTCGCTCATGTCATGTGTGACGAGGACCGCGGTCAGACCCAGGCGGCGCTGGATCTTGGCAAACTCGGTGCGCAGCTCCTCTCGTGTGATCGGGTCGAGAGCCGCAAAGGGTTCGTCGAGCAGCAACAAAGAGGGGCCGGCCGCCAGGGCTCGCGCAAAACCGACTCGCTGGCGCTGTCCCCCGGAGAGCTCGGCCGGCATCCTCGCCCGGTAGCTGGCAGGATCCAGCTGAACCAGATCGAGAAGTTCCTCAACGCGGTCCGAGATCCGCCCTTCATCCCAACCAAGGAGCCTGGGAATGACGCCGACATTGCGGGCGACGGTCATGTGCGGGAAGAGACCGATGCTCTGGAAGACGTAGCCGACAGACCGCCGGAGTTCGACCGGATCGGTCGCTGCGGCGTCGATTTCGTCGATCAGGACCGTACCACCGGTCGGCTCGACGAGACGGTTGATGATCTTCAGGGTCGTGGTCTTGCCGCAGCCCGATTCCCCGACCAGAACCACCAGCTCGCCCGCCGCCGCGGTGAAGCTGACATCGTTGACGGCGTTCGTCTTTCCGCCGTCGTAAGACTTTCTGACGTTTCTGAGCTCGAGGGTCATGACTGATGAAGTGTAACGCGGAAGCGAACCGAGCATTTTCCGCGTTGGGACGCGGTGTCCGGAGCCCGAGCCCGTTAGGGTTTCCGTTATCGGGAATCAAGGGTATTTCCGGCGGGAACGGGCTCGAAAAACCGCTTCATGAACGGTGAACGCGTTAACCGTCCCAAACGCAGCGAAATTTCGCGAACTGGTAAAGGTATCGGCGCTGGAACCAGTTGCGGAAGCTGCGACGGACGAGCTGCGCCGGAGTCGCCCACGACGCCCCGAGCATGACGTGGTGGAGCCCGTCGAAGAAGTCCGCCGAGTAGCCGGGGTAGCTCGCTATGTAGGCTGAAAAACCGGGGAAGGGTTCGAAAACGGTCGCGGTCCACTCCCAGCCGTTGCCCACGAGCTCGGCCACCCCCCAGGCCGAGTCACCGTCGCCGAAGGAGCCCACCGGAGTCGGGGCCCAGTGTCGGAAATCGAAGTTTCCGTGGTGTTCAGCCGGAGGATCCGTGCCCCACGGAAACTCGCGGTTTGTGCCATCAGGTGTCGAGTAGGCCGCGCGATGAAACTCCGCCTCTGTAGCGAGCCGCCCACCCCGCCAGCGGCAATAGGCTTCGGCCTCTGCGTGGCTGGAGTAGACCGGCCAATCGGAGACCTGATCGAGGGGGAGGC
>CBDTWX010000498.1:0-4343 GCA_965364305.1 uncultured Thermoanaerobaculia bacterium | reverse complement strand
CCGCCGCCTCGAATCCGCGTCACGTGAGGACCCGCAACCGCTATGTGTGGACGTATGACCTCTGACAAATAACCTATGGGCTCGATTCGCATTCGTCAATAGTCATACGATGATTCACAGAACATTGAACATGAATCAGCGACACAGTCTCGCGATGTTGGGTCGAGAATGTGAACGTCATAACCCGGACTATTCACCACCGTTCGAAGCGAAAGGTTCGAGGTGGCGTGCCCAGGGTCGTTGTCGACCCGAGGGGCGCGGAGGCGTACGTGACAGTACGTCGAGCACCCCGAGGCGAGAAAACGGCGCTGGGTGCGGTGCATCGGGCCGTGCAGCCGAAGATTGGTGAAGAGTCCGGGATAACCCGAGAAACCGCCCTTGAAACACCCGAGCCGATCGCCGAAAAGATCGATCGAGCCCATCGTCATCGATACCTCATCTCACGACGTTTGACTCGGACTATTTGACGGAATATATTAAAGCCCAGGAATCACGGCTCTTAGAAGCAGAGAGTTCGAAGCGAAACGGGGCGCAGGCAGCGAGCCACCAATCGATCTCGCGCGCTCAATCGTGGACTCGCGCCGGGAGGAAAGTACATGAAATGCCGGCAATGTCACAAGGTGTTCGCGGTCATGGGGGACGGGCTCAACTCGCAGATTGAGACCGTCGAGCTGCTCGAAAGAACGGCAAAGGTCTTGGTGGAGGAGTTCAAACTCAAGGCCTGCCATTTTCGGCTGCTCAGCCGAGACCAGAAGATCCTCGAGCACGTGGCATCGTACGGCCTCAGCGACCGGTTTGTCGCCAAAGGACCGGTCGACGCGGAACGTAGCGTCACCAAGGCCCTCGAAGGCGAAACTGTCATGGTCAAGGACTGCTCGGCCGATGAGAGAATCCAGTACCCCGAAGAGTTTTCTCGGGAGGGCATCGTTTCGATGCTCACGATCCCGCTGATAACCCGCGGGCAGGTCATCGGCGTCATGCGCCTGGCCACCGCCGAGCCGCGCGACTTCAATGAGGATGAGATCGATTTTTTCAAGGTGGCGGCGCTGTTCTGCACGAGCACCATCATCCACTCACTGTTCCACGAGATCCTGGAAGACGTCAACGCGGCCATCAGTGGGTCACTCGACCTCGACTCGGTCCTCGAGGCCATCGTGGAGGTCATCACCGGCAAGCTGCGGGCAAAGGGTTGCTCCATCCGATTGCTCGATGCCAAGGGCAAGCATCTCGAGCTGCGCGCGGCGCGTGGGCTGAGCCAGCGTTACATCGAGACCGCCTCTTCCAGGCCGGGGCAAGGTGTGGCGGAGGCCCTCGAGGGCAGGTGCGTCTCCGTCCTCGACGCATGGAGCGATCCGCGCATCCGCCATCACGACGAGATGAAGATCGAAAAGATATCGTCGATCCTCTTCGTACCCGTCATGTGCCGGGACAAGCCCCTCGGCGTGCTCTCCATCTACACCCACCGCCCGTACCAGTTCTCCGACGACGAGATCCAGATGATGAAGGCGGTCGGCGCGCAGTGCGCGATGGCAATTCGCAGCGCACAGATGTACGCCGCGTTGAAGAACCGATACGACACCGCGACCACCGATTTCCAGCAGTGGTTCGAGCACTACTGCGTCTACCCGACGGACCGCACCGAGTCGACCACGCCGACCAACGAAGCGTGAAGTCAACTGTCATTCAGGGCATTCTTGCGGCAAGCAGGGCGATTTCTGAGCCCGCGTGGCCGCGGGCCTTCCCATGGGCTTGTCCTGAGCGAGGCCTGTGGCCGTGTCGAACGGATCCCTCCGCTCGGTCGCTTCGCTCCCTCGGTCGGGATGACACTTTCAAAGCCCCCGGCTGATTCAGCGAACAGGGTGTCGACAAAGTGTGTCATCCGCGAGCGAGGATGCGCAGCAGTGAGCGAAGTACGATGTCATTCCGAGCGAGGCGTCCGGAGGAGCCGACGAGGGATCTTTGGGCCGTTTTAGGGTGCGTCGGCCGGCGTGGCATGCGGAAGCGGCCTCGGCCGCCTGACCTCTCGGGACCCGAGGGGGGGCGGGCGGGCATTCCGAATTCCGAATTCCGAATTCGGGTGGGCGGGAGGGGGGTTATCCGCCCCGTTTGAAGTAGTTCGAGTTCTCGGTGGTGATCGTGAGCCCGAGGCCTTGCCACTCGGTGGTGGTAACCGAGCGCGCCGGATGATTCGGACCGTAGTCGATGCTTCCGAAGGTCACGTCGAGCTCGACTGGAGAATCGTCGATTGAGGTGGTGATCTTGGCACTCAACGGCCGCCGAGACGACTGGACCAGCTCGATCTCCACCGTGTCGCCCCGCTTGATGACATCGCGCGACTTCAGATGCATCGTCTCGCCGTCCGTGGTCGCCACGGCAGACGCCACCGCCTTTTCCGCGAACAGCGGATTCAGATAGTTGTCGAGCTGGCGTTTTGCTTCGAGAACGAACTCACGCGCCGCTTCCAGCTCTTTTTTCTTGAACTTGCTGCCGTCCGGGCGCCGGACCTTCCCTTTCACAACATCGCTGCTGATCTGCATTTTTTGCAACAGGCGGCCCAGGACATAACGCACGGTGTAGGTGTCCACCCGCCGCTGTACGCCGTCGACCTCAAAGCTGACCTTCGACTCCCAGGTGTACTTCTGAAGTTCCTCCTGGTTCTTGCGCATCCCGGCAGCCATCTTCTTCAGATCCAGCTCATCCAGCGCAAACGAGGCCCCCGCCACTGCCGTTATCACCACAACCGCCATTAGCGTTTTCACTCGATTCATCTACGTCCTCCTGCCGACAACACCAGACGGTATCATTTCCCCCCATCAACCATTCAGCGGTTTTCCGCGTTCGACGCGGAAAACCGCTGAATGGTTGTGGTGCCGGAGGCGGGATTCGAACCCGCACAAGGTTGCCCTCGGAGGATTTTGAGTCCTCTGCGTCTGCCATTCCGCCACTCCGGCGCCGAGCCATTCTGTAGCGCCCAGGCGGCTCCGGTCAAGCCCTGAGCTTGATTGCGGTCTCCTCGATCCGCGCGAGTGCCTCCTGATCCACCGGCGGGAAGGGAAAGTCCTCGAGGTGGTTGGTCGGCAACAGGTGAATATGGACATGCTCCACCTCATAACCGAGCACCACGATCACCACTCGCGCACAGCCCATGCGGTCCTTGAGATGCCGGGCTACCGTCTGCGCGGCGGACCAGAGGGCAATGTACGGCTCCTCGTCCATCGCGAAGACCTCGAACCAGGGGTGTTTGGGAATCACCAGCGTGTGCCCCTCAATTCGTGGATTGATGTCGAGGAAGGCCAGGTGGTCGTCGTCCTCCCAAATCTTGTGGCACGGGATTTCACCCGCAACGATGCGCTCGAAGATCGTCGGCATGTTCACCTCCAGCAGAGCATGAGTACTTTAGCACCGAGAACGGCGCGAGGTCTGGTGAAGATTCCACTCTTTTTCCTGCGATGAGATTGACGTCCACTGCAAACAGGACTATATTACTATTGAGCGATAGGACTATTTGGGGAGGAACCGTGATCGCATCAGACGAATTGCTCAGCAGAATCGCCGAGGTCCTCAAGGCGATGGCCGACCCGACGCGGCTCAAGATCCTGCACTGTCTCCACAACGGCGAGCGATGCGTCTCGGACATCCTCGAGGTCGTCGGAGGAAGCCAGGCCAACGTATCCAAGCACCTTTCGGTGCTCAAACGCGCCGGGCTGGTCGATTGCCGCCGCTCCGGTCTCAACGTCTACTACCGAATCATCGATGAGGGCGTGTTCACCATCTGCCGCAACGTCTGCGACTCGCTCGAACTCCGTATCGAAAGCGAGCACCAGACCATCATCGAGGGCCGGCAGCAGATGGAAGAGGCGGAGGCCCAGGTGACAAAGGTCTGAGCAGTCGCGGCCGAGGCAGTGCCATCGGCCGCGCGCTGCAACCGGAGAGAGAACGATGCCGATTTACGAATATCAATGCGGTGACTGTGGAAACATGTTTTCCCGTCTGCAGTCCATCGGCGCGAACGCCGAGGGCGTGCGTTGTCCGAAGTGCAAGAGCCCCGAGGTCGAGCGCCAGCTGTCGACCTTCGCCAGCACATCCTCGAGCCCGGATGTCGCCTGCTCGAGCCCCGCCAGCTGCACGAGCGGCTTCTCTTGAGCCAACTGATACGCGAGCCCGGCGGGCACGCACCCTCCCACCCACCCACCCGAATTCGGAATGAGGAATTCGGAATTCGGAATGCCGCCCGCCCACCCGGATGCAGGATGCTGGATCCGCCCACCCACCCGGATCACAACGTTATAACGTTGAACGTTTGAACGTTAGAACGTTCCGCCCGCCCACCCGGATCAGAACGT
>CBDTWX010000497.1:0-4346 GCA_965364305.1 uncultured Thermoanaerobaculia bacterium | reverse complement strand
CGCCCCGGGATCCCCCGCGGCCGAGGCGGGAACCCGCGCGGGAGACCTCATCGTCTCCGTCGAGGGCGAGCCGGTCGACCAGTACTACGATCTCCCGCGGCTCATCGTCCCGCATCCGAATGAGGAGCTTCACCTCGAGGTCATGCGGGGTGACGAGCGCCTGAGCTTTCAGGTCGTGACGATGAGCGAGGGCGGGCAGGGAAAGATCGGTGTCGCTCCGGTTGTGCCGATGACACTTCAGAAGCTCCCGCCGCTCGCCGCGTTGAGCGAGGGTTTTGTCGAGTGCCGGAAGATGACCCACCAGACCTTTCGGGTGATCGGCCAGCTGCTCACCGGCAAGACCTCGATACGGCAAGTTTCGGGTCCCGTCGGGATCGCCCAGATCTCGGGTGAGGCCGCACGAAGCGGCCTGCAGACCCTGATCTTTTTGATGGGCATCATCTCGCTCCAGCTCGGCATCTTCAATCTGCTGCCAATCCCCATTCTTGACGGCGGCCACCTGACAATCATCGCATTCGAGAGCGTCATTCGACGGGATCTGCCGCTCAAGGTCAAAGAACGCGTTCTCGAGATCGGTTTTTATCTGCTGATCCTTCTGATGGTCGTGGTGCTGTTCAATGACATCGTCCGGGTGCTTCCCGAAAACGTTCGCCAGTTTTTCTTCCGTGGCTGATCGACCAGGTCCCATGCTAAGGTTTGCGCCGATGGTTCGCCGTCTTCTGACCGCCTCTGTTTTTCTCCTGTGCGGAGGGATCGTGTTCTGGTTTGCGCTGGTCTACACCGTCCACCGGGGAACGCTTGCGGTGCCTGAACTGGGTGAGGAAAGCCCGGAGGACGCCCGCCGCCAACTCCACGATCTCGGTCTTGAATTGACGGTGGAGGAACCGGGGCTTTTTTCGACGGTGGTCCCCCCCGGGCTCATCGCCTCTCAGGAACCGCCACCGGGTTTCCACGTCAAGGCCGGGTCGGCCATCACGGTCCGCCTCAGCCTCGGCGGTGAGACGGTCGCCGTGCCCGAGGTTCGGGGGGCCTCGCTCAAGACTGCACAGCGGGAGGTCGAAAAGGCCGGCCTCACACCCGGGCAGCGGGCTCGTGTCGAAGGACACGGCGCGGGTGATCAGGTCATCGCGACCGGTCCGCCGGTAGGGCAGGAGGTTGCACCGATGGTGACGGTAGATCTGCTGGTCAACACCGTCCCGCATCGCCAGCTGTGGGTGATGCCATCGCTCGTTTCACAGAGGATGGAACGGGTCGAGCGATTCTGCCGGATCAACCGGCTTCGCCTCGGACAGGCACGCGAGGTCAAGTATCCAGGAATTCCGCCCGGTGTCGTCCTGCGCCAGTACCCATCGGCGGGATCCCCGGTCGCTCCATCCGAGATTATCACCGTGTGGGTCAGCCAGTGACGATACGATTTGCACCCTCCCTGCTGTCGGCCGATTTCTCGCGCCTCGCCGACGAAGTTGCGGACGTCGAGATAGCTGGCGCTGATCTGCTCCACCTCGACATCATGGATGGCCACTTCGTCCCCAACCTGACCTTTGGCCCGCCAATCATTCGATCGCTCGCTTCATATACGGATCTGCCACTCGACGCGCACCTCATGGTGACCTCCCCAGACGATCTGCTGTCGGATCTGTTTGCGGCCGGGGTGGCGCGGATAGCAGTCCACCTCGAGACCTGCGCCCATCTCCAGCGGACGCTGCAGCGGATCCGCGACGCCGGAATCGAGGCTGGCGTGGCAATCAACCCGGCGACCGCGCTTTGCTTGCTCGAGGACGTCGTGCCGTGGCTCGATTTCGTTCTCGTGATGGCCGTCAACCCGGGGTTCGGCGGGCAGGACTTCATCCCCGAGAGTCTCCAGAAGATCAAACGACTGCGGAGGATCGTTGGAGATCGACCGCTCGATATCTCGGTCGACGGTGGGGTCTGTCAAGAAAACGTCGCGTCGTTGGCCCGCGCCGGCGCCACCACCCTTATTGCTGGATCGGCGGTTTTCGGCGCCGATGACCGCACGCGCGCAATGGAGGGCCTTCGACGCGCCGTCACGGTAGGAGACGACTGATGACTCGAGAGAGACTATTCGCACTGTGCATGATTCCGACCCTGCTTCTGATCTTTGGTTGTTCGAGCGGCGGTGCGCGCAGGCAAGACGAGATTTTGACCGAGTTGGCCAACCAGGAAAAGGAGACGATCTTCGAGCGGGCCGAGAACCTGTACTCGGAGAAGGAGTACCAAAAGGCCAGAGAGCTTTTTGCTTTTGTATATGACAGCTTTCCCAACGACCCTCTCGGCCACAAGGCCGCTCTCCGCGTTGCCGACACCTTTTCGGTCAAGAAAGATGTGACGAGCCTCACAGAAGCCCGTCTCCGCTATCGCGATTTTGCCAATCGATACCCCAACGATCCGGACCGTGATTATGCCCTTCTCATGGTGGGCCACACCTACAGTGCACGCAAGCTTCGTCCGGACCGAGATTTGAGCGATATTCAGGAGGCGTTGGCCGCGTATCAGCAGCTGATCAACCTCTACCCAAATTCGCGCTACATGTCCGAGGCACAGGCTAGGATGCAGGATCTGTTGGAGTTACTGGCCCAACACGAGTGGCTTGTTGCGACTTTTTACATGAGAAATAAGCGTTACCAAGGCGCGCTTTGGCGACTCAAATATATTCAGGAAAATTACGAGAATTACTCCCAGATCGACACTGTGAACGAAAAGATTAGCGAGTTGGAAACGTTGCTCGAAGAGCGCGAAGCCGCGTGGAAAAAGCACCTTGAAGAACTGAGAAAATCGACCGAGGATTGACGAATCCCCCGCCCATAGGTTAACCTCAAATAGTGGTTTATCTACCGGGGAGAGGCCTTATGAGTGCCAAAATTCGGATCGCGATCATCGCCATTTTCCTTCCCATGGCGGTCGCGGCTCAGTCGGTGGCACCGCCGCCGCAGCCGTTGCATTTAGTCAACGACCACTGGACACCGTACGACCCTCCGTCCGACTTTCCAGAGGGTGCGATGGTGCATGTCATTGTCAAGGGTGACACCTTGTGGGACCTGGCGGAGCACTACCTCGGCGATCCTTTCCTGTGGCCACAGATTTGGGAGCGCAACCCCTACATCAAGGACTCGCATTGGATCTATCCCGGTGACCCCGTGGTCATCGATCTGGCGGTCCAGGAGGCGCCTCCAGGCGAAGAGGTCGAGGTCCCGGTCGAGGACACGGTGACCTCCGCATCGGAATATGATGTTGGTGAAGACTATCGGTCCACACAAGGAGAAATGCCTCACCCCCTCGGGAGTTCGGCGGACGTTTACTGCTTCGCGAAATTGGTTCAGAATGAAGGCATATTCGATTTCTCCGTTGCTTCAGCCGAAAACATCCTCACCCAGGACTCGTTCAGCGAGGGTGATGTCGTGTATATCGATGGCGGTGCGGACCAGGGGGTTCAGGCCGGCGATCGATTCTTCGTCCAAAAACGCCATCGTCGACTACGCCATCCGGTCTCAAATTCCGATCTCGGAGTCATTTACAACTCGGTAGGGCAGATCAAAGTCCTCTGCGCACAGGAAAACTCCTCGATTGCGGAAATCACGTATGCGTGTGACCCGATCTCCATCGGCGACAAGCTCGAGCCATTTTCGCCGATACCGGTTCCGCTGGTCATCGACCCGGACCGTACCGATCGTTGTGACGTGCCCAACGGCAAACCGGTCGGCTATATCACCTACAACCGAGATGACCAGACCGACATCGGAACCAACTGGCTGGTCTTCGTCGACCTCGGGATGGCTGACGGGATCTATCCGGGGACCTTTGCCACCGTATTCCGCGACAACCCGGTCGATGGAATGCCGAGGCTCATACTCGGTGAAATCGGCATCCTCACAGTGGAGGAGAGCTACGCCACCGCTCTGGTGACCTACGCGACCCAACCCCTCGCGGTCGGAAATCGAGTCGAAATAAAATAGCGACCATCGAGGAACAACCACACCACGGGTCTCATCGCTGAGGCCCGTCATTGTGTATCCTCCTACTATGCTTCCCGATTGGGTCTACGACGCCGAGGATCGCCGCTTCATGGCGGAAGCGTTGAGCGCGGCGGAAGCCGCCATGGACCGGGGCGAGGTACCCGTCGGCGCCGTTTTAACCCGTGGCGGTAAGATCGTCGCGCGAAGCGGCAACCGCCGCGCTGAGCTGGCAGAAAAAACCGGCATCGGTGATGCCCTGATCCTGTTGAAATGCGCCCTGGTCATACAAATGGGCAGTCAGGCGCAGTCCGCAATAAGTCCCCTGGCAGGCGCCTTTGCCGATCCGGCTGCGGGCACCGATGTTGTGAAGCAAAA
>CBDTWX010000496.1:0-4353 GCA_965364305.1 uncultured Thermoanaerobaculia bacterium | reverse complement strand
TCCCCTGTCCGTCCGAGGTTTGACAAGAACCCGGCGGCAGGAGGAGAATCGGCTTTCGGGACGGGGGCCTTCGTCGACACCGTGGTGACCGAATACGGGATCGCCGAGCTGGCAGGCCGCACGGTGAGTGAGCGCATCGGCGCACTGATCGTCATCGAACGGCGCGACTCGCTCACCGCCTGGGCCGACACCGGCATCCCGCTCGAAGCCAAATTTTCCTACGATCTACTGCTCAATATCTTCATCCCCGGAACCCCGCTGCACGATGGCGCTGTCATACTCCGCGGCGGTCAAATCGTCGCTGCGTCGTGTTTTCTACCGTTGACCACACGGCACGAGCTCTCCACCGAGCTCGGCACCCGCCACCGCGCCGCGCTCGGTCTGACCGACGAGACTGACGCACTGGTCATCGTCGTCTCAGAGGAGACGGGGACGATCTCGCTCGCGGTCGAGGAACAACTGCTGCGGCCCCTCGACGAAACGACGCTGCGAAACGCGCTCGCGGAGCATCTGTTCCAGATGAGTACTTTCGAGGAGGTCAAGGCGTGAACCTTCGACCGCGGTATCCTCTGCAGTTTCTGATCGCGGTGATCACCGCCTTTTTACTCTGGTATGCCCTCGCGGCGAAGCGCAGCGAGGATACCTCTGTGCGCGGGTTTACGGCTCGGCTGGGCCTCGTCAACATTCCGGAAAACCTAGTCCTGACCTCGAGCGTGCCGGACACCGTCTCGCTGCAGCTCCGGGGGCCGCGAGGATCCCTCGGCTCCATCAGCTCACCAGACGTCGATCTCGACCTGTCGAACACCCCGCCGGGTTCCCACTCCTTCCCGATCAACGAAAGCAATATTCGAGTAGCGAACAACCGTCCGCTGCCGGCGGATATCGTCTTCGTCAGTGCGGATCCGCAGGTCATCGACCTCGAGCTCGAACGCCAGGAATCGCGCCTGGTGGCGGTTCGCCCGGTGATCGAGGGAGTTCCGGCACCGGGATTCGTTCTCGGCGAGGTTCGGACGGTGCCGAACAACTACGCCGTTCAGGGTCCAGAAAGCCGACTCCAGGCGCTCGAGTTCGTGAGCACCAGACCGATCTCGGTGGAGGGCGCCGCCGGACCGGTGGAAGCCGTCGCCCAGCCGCTCTTGCCCGACCCGCTGCTACGCGCGCTCGGCGTCGGGGAAATTCAGATCACCATCGACATCACTCCGGAGCTGCCATCGGAGGAAGAAGAATCCTGAGCGATTCGCAATCTTCAAGGAGCTGTCAGCCGACAACGAGAATCTCCTGGCCATGAGCTGTTAAAATCGATCGAGGACTGGCGCCGATTCTCGGCAGAGCCGCTGAGGATTCCGAAAAAAACGATCATGACTCAGTGGCCAACATCACCGCAGAATACCGACAGCTGACTTTTCAGAACTCGGCTTTTACTGGAGCACCCAGGTTTCAACATGGAAACTCTTTTTGGTACCGATGGAATCCGTGGCCGCGCCTACGAGCCGCCCCTCGACGAGCTCACCGTGCGACGGTTGGGTGTCGCGCTTGCGGACGGCCTCAAAGTCGAATGCCAGAATGCTCATATCCTGCTTGCAGGGGATACTCGAGCATCGACCGGCCCAATCGCCGAGTGGTTGGCCTCGGGTTTTCATGCTGCGGGGGGGAAGGTGACATGGGCCGGCGTTCTGCCGACACCCGCCGTCTCTCACCTCCTGCGGCGCGGAGGCTGCGCAGCCGGCGTGGTCATCTCGGCCTCACACAACCCGGCCCACGACAACGGCATCAAAATCCTGGGCCCTGGCGGAGAAAAGCTCGCCGACGAGCGCGAGCGTCAACTCGAGGCTACGATCGCGGAGACCGAACCCGGCTACGGAAACGGGCTACCCCCGGCGGACACCGCCCTGGTCGAGCGTTATGCGGATCTTCTTGCCGCGAGCCATCGCACCACGGACCCGCTCTCGGGGCTCCACGTGGTGGTGGACGCGGCCAACGGCGCCGCATCGGGAATCGCCCGCCGACTCCTCGAGCAGCTCGGCGCGCGGGTCACCGCGATCGCCTCTGACCCTGACGGCCACAACATCAACCAGCACTGTGGCGCCACCGCGCCGGAGCACCTCGCCGAAACCGTGGTCGACCTCGGCGCCGATGCCGGGCTCGCCCTCGATGGTGACGCGGACCGAGCCGTCCTGGTCGACGAAAATGGGAGCATTCTGGATGGTGACGACATCCTCCTCGCCTGGGCGCGGCGGCTCCGCGACGAGGACCGTCTTCCAGGCGGGCGTGTGGTCGCCACCGTCATGAGCAACTTCGGCCTCGAACGCTCCCTTGTCGACGAGGAGATGGAGATGATCCGCTGCCCGGTAGGTGATCGAGCGGTGTGGCTCGCTATGGCGGAGCACGGCTCGGCGCTCGGAGGCGAGCAGTCGGGGCATATCATCTGCTCGCATTACGGCGTCACGGGCGACGGTCTTCTGACCGGGACCCATCTGCTGGCGACCGCGGTTCAGCGCGGAGGTTCGATGGCGGCCTTGTCCGATCTCGAGCGCCTGCCACAGGTCCTCCTCAATGTTCCGGTGGCCCGCAAACAGCCTTTCGAACAGCTGTCGAGGATTTCCGAAGAGCTCGCCGCGGTCAACCGCCATCTCGAACGGCGCGGGCGGGTACTGCTTCGGTACTCGGGCACCGAGCCCCTGGCGAGAGTCATGATCGAGGGCGAGGATGCGACCGAGATCACGGAGCTTGCCGAGCGAATCGCTGACGCGATTCGCGGTGAGCTGGGGTGAATAGGAGTTCTTGGTTTTTAGTTTTGAGTTTTGAGTTATGAGTTTTGAGTTACCCACGCCCTTCGAGCATCATCACTCACCCCCGCACGAGGGTGGCGTGGGGATTGTCGTCACAGCCGCTGATCCCTGTCGCTGTCGCCGGCACTGATTTCTGCCGTCGGCTTCCGGCGCCCGGGTGGATGGGCGGAACGTTCGAACGTTACACGTTAAAACGTTTTGATCTGGGTGGGTGAGATGCCTGGCACCTCCTTCAACCCCCCTCCATTTCCACGATCGCCCTTGCGACTCGATCAGGCTCCTCGAGGGGGAGCATGTGACCGCAGTTCTCGAAGATCTCGAGTCGGGCGCCGCTGATGCCCTCGGCAGCCTCGACCGCGTACTTTCGAAAACCGGGCGTCTCGTGGTCACCCGCTACGACGAGGGTCGGGACGGTTATCTCGCCGAGTCGATCGGGCACCGTCCACGAGCGTTGCACGTCGTCCCGGCGGGTCGCCAGGTATTCGGCGCCCGGGAAATCGCGGGTCATGGCCTCCACCTGCTCCCTGATGCCGGGTTTGGAGAGCGAAAACTCGAAGAGTGGGTTTTCCGCCCACGGCCCCAGCATCGCCGCCGTGATGCCCTCGGCGCGTGCGACCCGAGCTACCTCGCGGAGATTCTCGATGAACGCCGGCTCGAAGGGGCGGTCGGGCATCACCGGGGACATCAGAACGAGCCTACTCAACCGTTCGGACATGGTCACGGCCATTTCGAGGGCGACACCCCCGCCGATCGAGAAGCCGACAACCGCAGCTGTCTCCACCCCCGCCGCATCGAGCACCGCCGCCATATCGGCCGCATGATCGCTGAAGTGATAGCCAAAGTCGGGTCGTGTGCTGCGTCCATGCCCACGAAGATCGACCCGAATGACCCTGAGACCGCCACCGAGAAGCCCGGGCATCACCGGATCCCAGATCCGCCGATCGGACGTGTGGCCATGGATCAGGAGGACCGGATGACCGGAGCCTTCGTCCTCGTAGTGCAGCGTGACGTCACCATTTTTGGCTTCGGGCATCGTTCCTCCTTCGTGAGGATTGTAGACCCGCCCCGTGAGCAGGAGAGCAGTGTCAATTCGGAATTCGGAATTCGGAATTCGGAATGCCGCCCACCCACCCCCAAACCACAACGTTGTGACGTTCAACGTTCGAACGTCAAAACTTTTCACCCACCCGCCCTCCCCCTGACCGGCAGGAACGTCCTGGGGAGGGTGCTGACATGCGGAAGGCGGGTCCTTGAGGGCACGCGAGGGCTGGGGATCGTAATGGGAGACGACAGTCCTTGTACCGAGATTTCAGTGAGATCCTGGTTTTCCGGGTCGTGATGGGTGGATGGATCAACAAATTCACCTTTTTTGCTGCCGCGTGTCCCGATAAGCGAGTGAACATCTGGTTTGAAGTGACTTTGAATCACGACGCGTTCAGGGCTGTGCCAGCCGCCGGGACGGCGGCAGGAACGGTAACAGCGGCAGGTTCAGTGGCAGTGGACAGGAGGCAGGGACAGCGACAGCATTCAGCATTCCACCCACACAAATGGAAGGGCGTATCAA
>CBDTWX010000495.1:0-4356 GCA_965364305.1 uncultured Thermoanaerobaculia bacterium | reverse complement strand
CACTGAGGAGATCGTGCTGCGCGCCGTGGGGAACATCCACGAGCGGACCGGAACGGAGAATTTGGTCCTCGCGGGTGGGGTGGCGCTCAACTGCGTCGCCAACGGCCGGATACTCCGCGAAGGCCCCTTCGAACGGTTGTGGATCCAGCCGGCGGCCGGCGATGCGGGCGGTGCACTGGGGACCGCGCTCTTCATCTGGTACCAGCTGCTTGGAAAGCCACGCCGGGCCCATACGCCGGATGCACAGCGAGGTTCACTGCTCGGCCCCGCCTATTCGAAGGACGAGATCGAGTCGTTTCTCGAGAGCTCGAGATCGGTCTATCGATACATCGCGGACGATGCCGAGCTGGACGATGAGGTGGTGGGCCTCATCGAGGCCGAAAAGGTGGTCGGTCTGTTCCAGGGTCGGATGGAGTTCGGTCCGCGGGCGCTGGGCTGCCGGAGCATCATCGGTGATGCCCGGAGCCGCGAAATGCAGTCGGTGATGAACCTCAAGATCAAGTTTCGCGAGTCCTTCCGACCATTTGCTCCGATTGTCCTGAGGGAAAGGGTGAGCGAATTCTTCGAGATGGAGGACGAGGCGGACAGCCCTTACATGCTGCTAGTGGGATCGGTCGCGGGGGGCAGGCTGCGGGAGGTGGACGACTCCGGTGCCGAAGGTCTGGACAAGCTCAAGCTCGAACGATCCGAAATACCGGCCGTCACCCACGTGGACAACTCGGCCAGGGTGCAGACGGTGGACCCGGAGCGCCACCACCGGCTGCACCGTTTGATGACCCGTTTCGAGGAACGCACCGGTTGCCCGGTCATGATCAACACCTCGTTCAACGTGCGCGGGGAACCCATCGTGTGCTCGCCGGAGCACGCCTACCACTGTTTCATGGGCACTGATATGGATGCGCTTGTACTCGAGGGTTTTCTCCTGCTCAAAGAGGATCAACCGCGTACCGGGGCGCCCGATCGGGACGCGTACCTCGCTCAGTTCGAGCTCGATTGAGGGAGAGGACATGAGTGTGGTTCAGATCAACCGTCATCCGACACGCCGACAGCTCAACCAGTTCGGCCTGATCTGGATGGGCTTTGTCGCCCTCGCAGGTTTCATCGCTATTTTCAAGTTTCAGCTGCCGGGTCTCGCGCGGAGTCTCTGGCTGGCCTCGGTGTTGGTGCCTCTGATCGGGTGGCTCGTTCCACCCTTCATGCGTTGGGTTTTCCTCGGGATGTCCTACCTCGCCTGGCCGATCGGTTTCGTGGTCTCGCACGTCGTCTTGGCCATCGTCTACTATCTTGTACTGACCCCAATCGGTCTCATGACACGGTTGTTTGGGTATGATTCCATGAAGAAGCGGTTCGACCGCGATGCCGCGAGCTACTGGACGGAACGACCACCCGCGGCGGCGGAGTCGAGACGGTACTTCCGTCAATTCTGAGGACTGGGCATGGACGACAACGAACAGACCAACGACGCAAACGATTTTGAACGTGAGGCGAGCGCACCTCAACGGGGGATTGTGCGCGAATTCCTCGACTTTCTGATGCACAACAAGAAGTGGTGGCTGACGCCGATCATCCTGGTGTTGCTGCTGGTGACCGTCCTGATCGTGCTCTCCGGCTCGGCGGCGGCGCCGTTCATCTACACCCTCTTCTGATCGTCCTTCATTGAAGGATGTAGCCCAGCTCGCCGAGCTGTTCCATCTCTTCGTCGGTGAGCTCGACCGGCGCCTCGGGCGCCGGTGCATTGGCGGCGATTCTCATCAACTCGTCGAAGAGACGAACCTTGAGGTCGCCGACGATATCGGATCGAACCGGGGCGATGTCGATCAGCTCGCCAGGATCCGAAACGAGGTCGAAGAGCCGCGGAGTGCCGCCGTCGGGGTCGATGATCAGCTTGTACCTGCCGACGGTCACCGAAGATCTCCCAGGACGGTTCTTGATGGCGGTGGCAAAGACCGAACGTGGCGGCTCGACTCCGGAAGCGAGACGCGTCAGCGGCGTCAGATCGGCGCCGGCAACCGTGGGCGGCAGCTCGGCATCGCCCAAGCTGATCAGGGTCGGCATCAGATCGACCAACCGGACTGCGTCACTGATTCGGGTGCCGCCGCGCTCGCCACCCGGGTACCGGATGAGCAGCGGCACGTGGAGCTGGTGCCGATACAGGCTGAAACCGTGATCCCAGCCGCCGTGATCGAAGAGCGCCTCGCCATGGTCGGCCGTGAGAACGACGACGGTGTTCTGCCATCGCTCCTCCTGCCGGAGGCGCCGAAACAGGCGTCCGAGATGGCCGTCGGCAGCGTGGACGCCAGCCGCGTAGCGACCTCGCCAGGTTCGGAGCTTTTTGCCGTGTCGCATGCGCGTCCACTGGGGGCTCCGAAGATAAGGCTGGATGCGGTCAAACTCCCTGATGGTGAGTTTTCGTTCCTCTCCGAGGCCGGGGCTCTCGCGGACGGCGTGGAAATTCCCCTCGGGGGAGTTGTATGGACCATGCACGTCCATGATGTGGATGTAGAGGAAGTAGGGGTGGCGTGTGCCAAGGACGGAGTCGAGCCAACGACCCGCAGGTTCGAGAACCTCGGAGGCCTGATGCGGACGATTCCTGGCCGCCGAACCGTCGAATACCCCGAATCCCTGTGAAAAACCGAGCTTGGGACTGAGAAAGGTGTTTGAGACGAACGCGCCGGTCCGGTAACCCCGGGCGTTCAAGACCTCGGCCAGTGTGATGGCTGCATCGGGAATTGCGGGAGTCTTGAGTCGCCGCCAGAGGTGGTAGTCCTGGGGCGCGTCGGGAGGCTGCGCCACGCCGTGCGCCTGGGGGAGGAGGGAGGTCATCATGGACGCCATCGACGGGGTGGTCCACGGGGCGTGAGACGAGCAGTTCTCGAAGAGGACCGAATCTGCCGCCAGCTCGTCGATTCTCGGCGAGATGTCGCCATCGAAGCCGTAGCAGCCGAGGTAATCCGCGCGAAGCGTGTCGATCACGATGAGGATGATCGAGGGGGGTTCCAGATAAATCGGCGCATAACGCCGGTAACTTTTGAAACCGATGATGCCAACGGACGCTGCTGCAGCGCCCGAGACGACGAGCCAGACCAGAACTCTCCTCATAAAGACCGCCACAGGTATTTTCTCATGCGGATCTGTCGTTCAACCGAGGAGAGCCTGAAAAACTCCCACGGCGACCCCTCCGCGCCCTCCGGAAAAAGATACGCCGATTGTTCGCGTCGTCCAGTGGTCATTGTGAATCTCTTCTCCTCCTGATGACGATTCCGAACGTGGGCGCCGATCCGCCCGCTATGCCGCGTCCATTGTCTGAGATAAGCTGCTTTTATGGGTGAAACTGTTGTCCCTCGTATCGGCTCACGATCCCTCGTAATCGGTGCCGCATCCGTCGTCGTCCTCGCGGGCCTCAAGGCGGCGCAATCGCTGGCCATTCCGTTCCTTCTTGCTCTCTTTCTCGCCATCATCTGCGCACCGGTCGTTGCGTGGCTCACCCGCAGGAAGATCCCCGCCGGCATAGCCGTATTCATCGTTGTCCTGGCCCTGTTGGCCGTGTTTTCGGGTTTTGGGGCGGTCGTCGGCGGGTCGGTGAACGAGTTCACCGCCTTCGCCGCACAGTATCAGGGTCGTTTCGACGGGCTCCTCGAATCGGCTGCCCGGTGGTTCGAAGCCCATGACATCGACCCTGAATCGCTCGACATTCTGCAGGCCCTCCAGCCGGGACGGCTCATGAACCTCCTGGGCGGTGTCCTCAAAAACCTCGCTGCGGTGCTCTCGAACCTGTTTCTGATCATCCTGACGATGATCTTCATGCTTCTCGAGGCGGCGAGCTTTTCCACCAAACTGCGGGCCGCCGTTGGAGAGCGGCGGTTCGATGTGAAGCACCTCGGACAGATTGTCGTCCAGATTCAGCGCTACCTAGGTATCAAGACTCTCACAAGCCTGACCACGGGCATTCTCATCGGGGTCTGGACCGCCGCCGTCGGTCTCGATTTTGCAGTGGTCTGGGGACTGCTCGCATTCCTTCTCAACTACGTTCCGAGCATCGGCTCGATCGTCGCGGCAGTTCCGGCCGTGCTCCTGGCGCTCGTCCAGGGGGGTGGCGGTTTTGCGATCCTGGTTGCCATCGGTTACGTGGTGGTCAACGTATCAATCGGAAACCTCGCCGAACCCTATCTGATGGGACGCACGCTGGGTCTCTCGACGCTGGTGGTCTTCCTGTCCCTGGTTTTCTGGGGATGGTTGTGGGGCTACATCGGTATGCTTTTGTCGGTGCCCTTGACCATGATCATCAAAATTCTCTTCGAGAACACCGACGATCTGCAATGGGTGGCGGTGATGCTCGATACCAGGCGGGGCGCCGCC
>CBDTWX010000494.1:0-4362 GCA_965364305.1 uncultured Thermoanaerobaculia bacterium | reverse complement strand
CCTGCTTGGAGTGTCGAACTACTTCGTATCCGAGGACACCAACGCTTTCATCGCCGTGTCCTTCGTGCTCGGTGCTTTCTGCTCGGCGCTGGCAGGGTACTTCGGGATGAAAACCGCGACCGCGGCCAACACCCGTACCGCAGCGGCGGCGCGCAAGGGTCTCAACGACGCTCTTCAGGTTGCCTTCAAGGGCGGTTCGGTCATGGGCCTGTCGGTTTCGGGACTGGCGCTCGTCGGGCTTGGCACCCTGTTCATTGTCTACACGAAGATGTACCCCGCCTCCCTCGACGGCGGCTTCGCCACGATGCTGGTCCTCAACATTCTCTCCGGGTTCTCCCTCGGCGCGTCCTCGATCGCGCTCTTTGCTCGTGTCGGCGGAGGGATCTACACCAAGGCGGCCGACGTCGGCGCCGACCTCGTGGGTAAGGTCGAGGCCGGCATCCCCGAGGACCACCCACTCAACCCGGCGACCATCGCCGACAATGTGGGTGACAACGTGGGCGACGTTGCGGGCATGGGCGCGGACCTATTCGAGTCCTACATCGGGGCGATCATCTCGTCGATGATCCTTGGTGCAGCGTGGTTCGGTGGCCTTGACGCTGCAGCGAAGGGCAGTGGCATGAACGCCGTGATCCTGCCGCTCGTGATCGCGATCATAGGTATCGTCGCTTCCTTTCTCGGCTTTTTCCTGGTGCAGACAAAAGAGGGCGGCGACCCGCAGCAGGGTCTCAACCGCGGCACCTTTGGCGCCGGCATCCTCATGGTCATCGGCACCGTCATCGCCATCAAACAGATGATCCCGGCAAGCGGGGTCTCGGTCCCCGACATCATCACCAAGCAGGACGCGACCTACCAGTGGTGGGGCATCGCGCTGGCGGTGGTGGCGGGTCTCGTGGCGGGAATCCTGGTCGGCATCATCACCGAATGGTACACGGCTACCTTCCGGCGGCCGGTCGGCACCATTGTCGAGGCCTCGAAGACTGGCGCCGCGACCACCGTCATTCAGGGCCTGGCGGTCGGCATGAACTCCACGACCTTCCCGGTTCTGGTGATCAGCGCGGCCATTCTCATCGCCTACGCTTTTGCCGGGCTTTATGGCATCGCACTGGCGGCGCTCGGGATGCTGTCGACCATCGCGATCCAGCTCGCGACCGACGCGTACGGCCCGATTGCCGACAACGCCGGCCGTATCGCCGAGATGGCCCGGCTCGGTCGCGACATCCGCGCCCGCACCGACAAGCTCGACGCGGTCGGCAACACCACCGCGGCCATCGGCAAGGGGTTTGCGATCGGCTCGGCGGCGCTCACTGCGTTGTCGCTGACCGCTGCCTACATCACAAAGATGGGCGGCAAGGTGGACATCGACGCCGCCAACCCGTACGTCCTGGTGGGTCTGCTGATCGGCTGCATGCTGCCGTTTCGTTTCTCGGCCATGGCCATGGTCGCGGTGGGCAGGGCGGCCCAGGACATGATCCAGGAGGTCCGGCGCCAGTTCCGCGATATTCCGGAGCTGCGACCCGCCCTCGAAGCGGCGCAGCGGGCGGAGCACGAGGATCGGGAGCCGACCGATCAGGAAGCGACGATCATCAAGGCGGCCGACGGCAAGGCCGAGTACACGCAGTGCATCGACATCGCCACCGGCGCGGCGATCAGGAAGATGATCGCCCCGGGCATCATGGCGGTTCTGGTGCCGGTGGTGGTCGGAGTGATCTCCGTCGACATGCTCGGAGGCCTGTTAATCGGTGTCACCATTTCCGGCGTCTGCCTAGCGATTTTCCAGGCGAATGCAGGCGGCGCCTGGGACAACTCGAAGAAGCAGGTCAAGGAAGAGGGTCACGCCAAGTATGGTGAGGCCTACGACGAGATGCACAAGGCGACCGTTACCGGCGATACCGTCGGCGATCCCTTCAAGGACACCTCGGGCCCGTCGCTCAACATCCTGATCAAGCTGATCTCGGTGGTCGCGATGATCATCGCACCGCTGCTCTACGCGATTCACTTCGGTTAGCCCGAACGACCTCGAAGACCGACGCCGGGCCTTCGGGCCCGGCGTTTTTTGGCTATAAGGCTGTTCACCGATAGGCGCTGCCTACTTCGACGTGCGAGGTGCCACCCCACATATTATTTACTGTGTCGCCGACGCCTCTTCGCGCTCCTCACTGTGGCGTGGCACCGGTGTCGTTGATGCCTCCCCGAGCGCCTCATTGCGGCGATCTGTCATCTCCTCATGACTCGCCGACTTCGGTATCGTATCTCTGTTGGGGGTTGCCGATGCGTTGTGCTCTTTTGCTTGTTGTGGCGAGTGTGCTCGGTTGTGGAGGACCGTCCGGAGAAGAGTCTGGGTCGCCGTTCGAGCCGGAAACCGGCTTCGCCGAGTTCGGCCAGAGCAGACTCTACTACGAGGTCGGTGGGGTGGGGGAACCGACGGTGATCCTCCTGCACGGCGGCATGCTCGACTGCACGATGTGGGACGCGCAGTTCGAGGTGCTCGCCCGAACCCACCGGGTGGTCCGTTACGACGCCAGCGCCCACGGGCGCTCGCAGCTGCCGCCGGAGGCGTACTGGGACCACGCTGATCTTCGGGGTTTGATGGACCACCTCGAGATCTCACGCGCGGTGCTGGTGGGGCTGTCGATGGGTGGCCGCGTGGCCATCGACATGGCGCTCGAGGAGCCAGACCGCGTTCAGGCTGTGGTGGCGGTTTCATCCGGTCTCGGCGGGTATCGCTTTGTGTCCGATTTCCACGTCGAAAACCGCAGATCAAGGATAGACGCGTGGACGGCCGGGGATTTCGACGCCGTGGTCGAGTCATTTCAAAGAGAGTGGACGGACGGTCCCCATCGAGGCCCCGGGGATGTTAACCCGGAGGTGCGGGAGCGGGTGCGCGAGATGGCCCGCAGCAACGTCGAAACCGTGTTGGAGGGCCGGTCCCTGCAACCGCCTGCGATCGAGCGCCTCGACGAGCTCGATTTGCCGATGCTGGTCGTGGTCGGCGAGTTCGACATGCCCGGGATTCACGAGATCGCGGATCTTCTGGTCGAAGCCGACCCGAATGCCGAGCTGGTGACGGTGCCCGGTGTCGCACACATGCTGAACATGGAAGCGCCCGATCGATTCAACGAGCTGCTCTTGGAGTATCTGGCGAGATACTGACGACGGGGTCGTCGACGCCTCTTCGCGCTCCTCACTGTGGCGAGGATGGTGCCACCCCTCACATTGTTTACAGAGGTGCCCTCAAGCAAGACAAGAGTCGCCTCCAGGGAAGACAATGTGAGGAATGGCACCTGTGTCGCTGACGCCTCTTCGCGCCCCTCATTGTGGCGACGAAATTTCACGTCCGATGAGACGTGGTATCGTCCTATCGTCTAAGCGGAGGCCAACCATGATGCGAGGAGTGCCGGTGGGTCTGAGTCTGCATGCGGCAGCATTCATCTTCATGCTCGGATTTCTCTCGGTTCCGGTTGATGCCGAGGACCTCCCGTTAGTCACCATCGGCGTATTGATCGACGGTGAGTCCGAACGCACGATGACGCTTCTCGATCTCTTGAGAACCGAGATCGCCGCGCTGACCAAAAACGAGTATGACCTCCGCCTGCCGGCGGACAAGATGGTCATCGCCGATTGGACAAGAGCCGGCGTCGAGATCGGGATGGGACAGCTGCTGGCGGACCGCGAGGTCGACATGGTCTTGGCCGTCGGTGCGATCGCGGCCGACGTCGGCGCAGGCCGCGGTGTGTTTCCGAAACCGGTCATCACCCCGCTCGCGATCGACGCGCAGGTGCAGGGCTTTCCCTTCGATCCTGCGACCGGCGGATCCGGTGTCCACAACTTCACCTATGCCAACATCCTCGCCCCGACCAACCGCGACATCCGGACCTTTCTCGAGATCCATCCGTTTTCGAAGCTGGCGGTGATCATCCAGCCGGCGTTGGCCGAAGCGATGCCGACGCTGCCCGATATCGCGTTGGCCCGACTCGCCGAGCTCGACATCGAGGTCATGCTCGTGACGGCCCGAGCGACACCCGATGAGACCGTCGCCGCCATCCCGGAAGAGGCTGAAGCGGTCTACATCCTGCCGCTGATGCGTTTTGGTCTCGACGACATCGAGGTCTTGGCCGAGGGTCTGAAGGCGCGAGCCCTGCCGAGCTTCTCGATGTTCGGCGTGCTCGAGGTCGAACGCGGGATGCTGGCGGGCATGCGGACCCGGAGTTTTTGGCCGCGGCTCGCCCGCCGGATGGCGCTGAACGTCCAGCGGGTGTTGCTCGGTGAGGACGCCGCTGACATCCCGGTCAGTTTTGCCGAAAACCCGCGGCTCGTCATCAACATGCGGACCGCCAGGTCGATCGGCGTGTTTCCCTCGTG
>CBDTWX010000493.1:0-4373 GCA_965364305.1 uncultured Thermoanaerobaculia bacterium | reverse complement strand
CGTCGTTACCCAATTGGGCGCAGCACAGCGCGTCCACGGTCACCGAACCGCCGGCGACCACCGATCCGGTCTCCGGCAACAACAGCGCCACCGACACCACGACCATCAACCGTGCACCGGTGGCGGTGTGTCAGGATGTGACCGTGACCGCGGGTCCCGATTGCACGGCCGCCGCCTCGATCGATGGCGGCTCGTTCGACCCCGACTCGGACCCCCTCAGCCTGACCGAAGATCCTCCGGGACCGTACGGCCCTGGCCAGACCCTGGTCACCCTGACCGCCACCGACCCGCACGGAGCCGAGGACACC
This sequence comes from uncultured Thermoanaerobaculia bacterium, assembly GCA_965364305.1. Classification (GTDB taxonomy): domain Bacteria; phylum Acidobacteriota; class Thermoanaerobaculia; order Thermoanaerobaculales; family Sulfomarinibacteraceae; genus Sulfomarinibacter. The sequence goes on along the minus strand of CBDTWX010000493.1, from coordinate 4,065 downwards.
TGCCAGGCCACGGTGACGGTCGAGGACGGCACCACGCCGGTCGTCTCGTGCAACTCCCCGGCGACCATCGTGCCGCCCGACGCTCCGATCTCGTTCACGGCGACGGCGAGCGACACCTGCGGTACGGCAGACGCGACGATCACGGGCTATGACTGCTTCACGTTCACCAAGAAAGGCAAACGGATCGACAAGACCGACTCCTGCGTCGTCTCCATCTCCGGCGATACCGTGACTGTTCTTGACTCCGGCGGGGTGGGCGATCACATCACCTGGCTGATCACGGCGACGGACGGCAGTGGCAACACCGACACCGCGACCTGTGAGATTGAGGTCGTCAACCCGGGCCGGGGCCACTGAGAGCCTGAATCGCTCACCCGGAAAATTCTCCGGGCTCGAAGCTTCCGCTTCGTGCCTCGGTGGATGGTCCAGGCGAGCCGCGGGTGCTGAATGGCCCGCCTCCATAGAATCGGTTCATTCTCCTTGTCCACCCCAGAGGTCTCCCACCGTGAAACCGTTTGGGAAAGGATCCTCGGGATCGACCACGTACTGGGCAAAACCGGTGATCCAGGCGGTGCCCGAAATCGTCGGCACGACGGCGTCGAGATGACCGACCTTGGTCTCTCGAACCAGCCTCCCGGTAAAGGTCGTCCCCAGGATGCCCTCGTGCACGAAGTCCTGGTTCAACGGGAGCTGGCCCCTGGCCCACAGCGTCGCCATCTTGGCCGATGTTCCCGTACCGCAGGGAGAGCGATCGAGGACACCCGTCCAGGTCCCGGGACGATCCCAGTCCAGCCTGCCGGAGGAGACGATGACCGTATTCTTGCGGTCGGCTGCCGGGTGGGTCGGAGGTGCGGAGAGCTGACCGATCGTGACGCCCCGGATATCCGGGTTCAGCGGATGCACCGGCGCCTCGAGCTGCTCGACGGCCGCCGCCTTGATCATCTCCCCGATCCTTGCTGCTTCGCTTGCCCCGTCCGTGGTCAGAGTGACACCTACCGCATCGGCATCCGCGATGACATAGAACATCCCACCGTAGGCCACATCGACCTTCACCTCACCCACGTGCGGCACATCGACAACCGCATCCAGTTGAACAACAAAGCTCGGTACGTTTTCGAACCTTACCCGCTTGACCTTGCCACGCTCAACGTCAGCCTGCACAGCGATGAGACCGGTGGGGGATTCCAGCAGCAGTTCGGTCACCGGTTCGGCGGAAGCCACCATGCCGGTCTCGATGAGCACGGTCGCCACGGCGATCGTGTTGGTGCCCGACATACCCGGGTACTCGACCTGTTCCATGATGACGAATCCTGCGTCAGCCTCCGGAATTGTCGGAGGAAGGACGAGATTGCAGCATAGGGCCGGATAGCCGCGCGGTTCCCTGAGCATTCTCTTCCTCAGGTCGTCGGACTCGTTTCGGAGATAGGTCATCTTCTCGAACATGGTCGAACCCGGCACATCCAGAACCCCACCGACGATGACCCTTCCGGGCTCACCGCAAACGTGAGTGTCGACGGCCTGAATCATGTTGGTGAGACGCATCGATTTCCCTTCTCCCTTGAACCGAGACAGACGCTGACACCGTCAGAGGGGGGAATTTTACACCGTCTTCCAACCACCCACACGATGCTCGATGCTGGATGCTCGATCCGCCCACCCACCCGGATGCAAGATACAGGACTCAGGATGCAGGGCCGCCCGCCCACCCAAGGCAGGAAGCCCGCAGATCACGCAGATAGGCCCAGATCCCACCCGCCCGCCCAGTAGCCGGTGGTCACTGGCCGATCCCACACGCCCATCCTGTGTCATTCCGACCGAGCGAGCGGAGGAATCTATGGGTTGGCAGATGGAAAAATTTTGCCTGAATCCGCCACACAGCAGCGTCTCCCGAAGAATCACGGGGGCGGAGCTGATTGCTATCGCTAATCCCGTCTCGGCCGCTGATCGCTGCTCCTGTGCACTGCCGCTGACCACTGCCGCTGTCGCTGTCCACTGCTGCTGCCGAGGTTCCTGAACACTGAACTCTTTCTTCGGTCATAGGGAGATCATCCGGGGAAACCCGCAGAATCGCTCGTTCGCCAGCCGATCACCTTCCGATAACCGATAGGGAAATTGATTCTCGTGGGTTCCCTTTTGCGCAAGGGTGGGCTTCCGGCTGATAGGATGACTCCATGAAACTCACGAAATGGTCGATCGTCGCGCTGTGGTTGTCGGTGGCGGCGTGTTCGCCGTCCAGAGCGCCGACTCCGGCCGACACCGTGGTCGTCGGTTTACTCGCCGATATCCAGAGCTGGAACCCGTACCTCGCCGAGGACGCGGCAAACGAGGAGGTTCTGAGCCTGATTTACCCGTCCCTGGCCATAGAACAGGTCGATTACCAGCAGCACCCGCCGTCCTTCGCTCCGTCGCTCGCCGAGTCCTGGGAGTGGTCGGAAGATCACCTGACGCTGACACTGTACCTGCGATCCGACGCACAATGGAGCGACGGTGTGCCGGTGACCTCGGAGGATGTGCTCTTCTCCTGGCGTGCCCAGACATCCGATGCTCTCGGTTGGATGTGGTCGGACATCACCGACTCGATCGAGGCGGTCGAGGCGCCCGACGCCCACACGGTCCGCTACCTTTTCACGCATCGCCATCCCTACCAGCTGATGGATGTCAACGACGGTCCGATTGTCCCGGCCCACGCCTGGGCGGAGATCCCGTTCGAGCAATGGGAGGAGACCGATTGGCGGGATCTGGTGGTTTCGGCGGGTCCCTTTCTGCCCGGCGCCTACACACCACAGCAGGAGATCATCCTCGAGCGCAACCCGCTCTATTTCGTCCCCGATCGACCGCGCATCGACCGACTGGTCTTTCGAATCGTCCCATCAAAGAGCGGTCTCTACACCCAGCTCCTCTCCGGCGGCGTCGACCTCGTCAACGACATCCCTCCGTCCGAGGCGGCTCGTGTCCGTGCCAATCCGGGCCTCAAGCTGACCGTTTATGCCGATCGCTCCTACACCCATATCTGCTGGAACCTGCAGAGGGACTCTCTCGGCGACCCCAGGGTGCGCCGGGCCCTGGGGATGGCCATCGACCGCGAGACGTTGATCGATGCCGTGTACGGCGGCTTCGCCCGGCCCTCGTTGGGACCGGTGCTTTCCAGCATGTGGGCATTCAACCGAAATCTCGCCGAGCTACCGTATGACCCCGAGGGCGCGGTCGAGCTTCTGGCCGAGGCAGGCTGGCGAGACAGCGACGGCGACGGCATCCTCGACCGTGACGGTCGACGGCTCGCCTTCGAGGTGCTCGCACCCGCCGAGAGCGAGGTCCGGCAGGATGTCTCTCTTTTGGTCGAACGCGATCTGGCGAGGATCGGAGTCATCGCAACGCCCCGAGCGATGGAATGGGGCGCAGTCCAGGCGGCCGTCGACGAGGGTGATTTCGACGCATTCATCAACCGCTGGATCGAGCCCACCCAGGTGGATCTTGAAGAGATCTGGCACAGCGTGCCTCCCGATGTCCCGACCTTCAATTACGGCCGCTACAGCAACCTGGAGGTGGATCGCCTCCTCGAGGAGGTCGCGTCGGCGGCTGATGTGGCCGCACAGAAGCCGCTTCTCGATCGTATCCAGGCGCTCATCGTCGCGGACCAGCCCTACACCTTCCTGGTCGAAAACACCCGTCTGGTGGGGCTCAACTCCCGCATCCGCGGGGCTGACATCAACGACGCAACGCTCTTTTTCAATGTGACCGAGTGGGAGATCACACCGTAGGTGTCGAGCCGTGATGGGTACGGATGTCAGTGTTGAGTTTTTAGTTTTTCGTTCCCACCCGCCATCCCATTGCTTGAATTTTGAATTCTCAATTTTGAATTTTGAATTTCCACCCACCCTCCCTACATCACGAAGCTAAAACGTTCAAACGTTTCGCCCACCCGGGGACGGAGACAGGCGTGGAAACGGAGACGGGGAGTGAGACCACCCTATAATCCCCTTGTGATCTCGAAGAGCATCGGAATCCGATGAGACAGATCATCCTGCGGCGTTTGCTCGCGCTGGTGCCGATGGTGTGGCTCGTGGT
>CBDTWX010000492.1:0-4388 GCA_965364305.1 uncultured Thermoanaerobaculia bacterium | reverse complement strand
TCATACTTGGAAGGCAGGGGCGTCGATCCCGAGCTCACGAACCGGCTCGATCTTCTCGGCATCTCTTCGATCGCCAATCTGCTGACCGCTGTCAAGACGGCACGTTATTTCGAGCTGGGTTCGAAGGACGTGCTATTCACCGTGGCAACCGATTCGCTCGACCTGTATGGATCGCGGTTGGCCGAGGAGCGTGAACGTCACGGCGAGTACGATCAGACGAGGGCTGCGGTCCACCACGAGCGGCACCTCCTCGGTGCGGGCATCGACCACGTGCTCGAGCTCGGGTACAGGGACCGAAAACGAATCCACAACCTCAAATACTTCACCTGGGTGGAGCAGCAGGGCAAAACGGTCGAGGAGCTCGACGCCCAGTGGTACGACGATCATTACTGGACCAACCATTTTCATGCCTGGGAGGAGTGGGACCGGCGGATCATCGAGTTCAACCGGCGCACCGGTTTGATCGGACGATACCGCTGATCTCGGTCTCGATGAGTGGAGGCGAGATGGGCGAAGAGTGTTTACGAGAGGACAGAATCTCGGGAGAACGGATCTACCGGGGCAGAATTCTCGATCTCGAGGTCGATCGGGTCCGACTGCCCAACGGCACTCACACCACGCGAGAGGTTGTCCGTCACGCTGGAGCCGCGGTCGTCCTTCCCCTACGCGAAGACGGCCGGGTCGTGCTGGTTCGCCAGTATCGATACCCTATGGCCGAGGTCCTGTTGGAGCTGCCGGCGGGAAAGCTGGATCCGGGAGAGGGCCCGGCGGAATGTGCCGCCCGTGAGCTTGCCGAGGAGATCGGGTGGCGGGCCGGCCATATCCACGAGCTGGGGTCTTTTTTCACCACCCCAGGCTTCACCGACGAAATGGTGCACGCGTTTGTCGCCACCGATCTCGAGCCCGCGCCGGACGTCGTAGCCGATCCGGACGAGGCGATCGAGATCATGACGATGACGGTTGACGCGGCTTTGGCAGCCTGTCGCGACGGACATATTCGAGATGGCAAAACCATCGCAGTGTTCCTCATGGCGCAACTCCACGGTTGGATCTGACGCTTGATTTCGATTCCCAGGAAAGCCTGCTAAAACCAGAATTCAATGGCCCTCGGTTTCGGCGCACGCTATGATTGTCTCGCCGGAAGACACAGGATACGAATCGTCTGGTATGTGACCGCTGGGTGGTGTCGATGAGAATTGCAGGAGGTTCGCAACAATCTTGTCGCAGGTGATTCTATGATCTGTCCGTCGTGTGGTCGTGAAATCTCGCCGCAGGATGAGCGATGCAGTCACTGCGGCGCCCTGGTTGGCGACCAGGATGATCAGACGGTCGTTCTCGAATCCGGCACGGAAATTTGCCAAGCTGAGGAGGGTGAGGCAACCGAGCCCGATCATGACGCCACCGTCGAGATCGACCTTTCAGTCATCGATTCCGGCGAACACACCATCGATGATCCGCTGATGGCTCGACCGTCGCCGCAAGCTGCGCTGGGTGGCAAGGACCCACTCGAGGTCGGTGAGGCCTTTGGTAGTCGATACCGGATTGACAAGCTGCTCGGTTTCGGCGGGATGGGTGCGGTGTACAAGGCGTGGGACAACGAGCTTGAAATCGCGGTAGCCCTCAAGGTGATCCGGCCCGAGGTGGCGGCCGACCCGGCACTCGCCGAGCAGCTCGACCGGCGGTTCAAGCGTGAGCTGTTGTTGGCGCGCCAGGTCACCCACAAAAACGTGGTTCGGATCCACGATCTCGGTGAGATCTCGGGTGTGAAGTACATCACGATGACCTTCATCGAGGGCGAGGATCTGCTGGCGATCCTCAAACGTGAAGGTACGGTTCCGGTCAAGGAGGCGTTGCGGATCTTGCGCCCTGTCGCGTCGGGACTCCACGCCGCCCACGAGGCCGGGGTTGTGCACCGCGATCTCAAGCCGGCCAACATCATGGTCGAGCCCGCCACTGGTGAAAGTTACATCATGGATTTCGGCATCGCCAGATCGGCCACCCCGAGCGGCCCCCAGGTGGCAGAGAATCTGGTCGACGCGAAGTCCCGGAGCAGGACTGGTGGGACCGAGCAGACCCAGGCCGGTGCCGTCGTCGGAACGCTCCAATACATGCCGCCCGAGCAGTTCATGGGCAAATCGATCGACCAGCGGGCAGACATCTATGCCTTCGGCCTTATCTTCTACGACCTGCTCGTCGGACGGCGCAGGCTTGAAAAAGCCGAGAGCGCGTTCAGCGAGTTCCGCGGTCGGGTCGAGCAGGCGCCGCCGGCGGTCCGCTCTCTCGACTCGTCCATTCCCGAACACATCGACCGAATCATCTCCCGCTGTCTCGACCCCGATCCCGACGCGCGCTACCAGACGTCCCACGAGCTCGAGGCCGATCTCGATCGCCTCGACGACGAGGGCAACCCCCTCCCAATCACCCGTATCCTCACCGGTCGCCTGATGATGGCGATGATGGCTTTGGTGGTGGTTCTCCTCGGGGGCACCTGGTGGCTGGCGAGCTTGCGGACGCCCGCCGAGGAGCCGGATCCGTTCTCGGTTCTGGTCGCAGATTTTGAAAACCAGACCGGCGACTTGTCCTTCGACGGCGCCCTCGAACAGGCGCTGGCTATCGGGATGGAGAACGCAGCCTTTATCAGTGCCGTTCCGCCGGCCAACGCCCGTCAGATCGCGGATCAGATTCAGCCCGGCAGCGCCCTCGACGAGACCATGGCGCGACTCGTGTCACGACGCGAAGGGGTGAGCGTCATCCTCGCCGGAGTTATCGCCCTCGATGGTGATGACTACGTCCTGACCGTGAGAGCCATCGACCCGGGTCTCGAGCCGGGCGAAGGCAAGCCCCTGGCCGAAGCCAGGTCCACCGCCTCCAACAGGGGTGATGTCCTGGCGGCGGTGGGGAAGATCGCCTCCGAGCTCCGTGGTGAACTCGGCGACACCACTCCGAAGGGCGACCGATTGGCCGCCGCCGAGACCTTTACCGCAGCGTCGCTCGAGGCGATGAGCGCCTATGCGCGAGGTCAGGATCTGGCGGTTCAGGGGGAGTTCGAAAAGGCCCTTGCAGCCTACCAGGAGGCGGTCGCCAGCGACCCCGAGTTCGGCCGCGCCTATGCGGGTATGGGAGTCGTCTACGGCAACCTGCGCCGCGAAGCTGAAGCCGAGGAGAGCTATCAGGAGGCCTTCAAACGCCTCGATCGTATGTCCGAACGCGAGCGCTACCGGACCCTCGGAGGGTATTACCTGTTGGTTTCCCGCAACTACGAGAAAGCGATCGAAAACTACCAGACCCTGGTGGATCTCTACCCGGCTGATGGGGGTGCGTACTCCAACCTCGGATACGCCTACCACATGGTTCGCCTATTCGACCGCGCCGTCGATGCCGGCAGGCGTTCGGTCGAGCTCGATTCCGGGAACCTCATCAAACGCATCAACTTCGCCATCTACGCCACCTATGCGGGCGATTTCGAAACCGCGATCGCCGAGTCCGAAACCGTGTACGAACAGAACCCGGACTTCGGCTATGCGCTCTTCACTCTCGGTCGTGCGGCCGCGGCGGCGGGCGATCCAACAGCCGCGCGCGACGCCTTTGCCCGCTTGACGGAGTCGGGCGGCATGGGCTCGTCGCTCGCACCGATGGGCGAGGCGGACTTGGAGCTGTACCTCGGTCAAACCGGCGACGCAATCACCAGACTCGAGCCGGCCATCGAGGCTTCCGACAATCCGTTCCAGAAGGCGGCCATGCTGGTGGCGATGGCTGAGGCTCAGCTCGCTCTCGGTCAATCCGAAACAGCCGCTGACACAGCCGAATCGGCTCTTGAGCTCAGCAAGCACGAGAGCATCCAGTATCTGGCCGCGCGCATCCTCATGGCCGCGGGCCGGGCCGAGGTTGCGGATGAGCTGGCCCTCGAGCTGGAAAACAAGCTCCAGAGCCAGACCACCGCGCTCTCGGCTCTGATCCGTGGGGAACGCGCGCTCGACAGATCACAGCTTGGAACCGCCATGCGGGAGTTTCGGTTGGCTCGGGAGGAGTTCGATTTTTGGTTCGACCATTTTTTGATGGGTCGCGCCTTCTTCGAGGCCGGGCATTTCCCCGAGGCCCTCGACGAGTTCGATCACTGCGTTCGTGGCAAGGGTGAGATCACCGATGTCTTCCTGGTCGACAGTGCGACCCTGCGCTACTTCCCGCCGGCGCTCTACTGGCTTGGCCGCAGCCATGAGGCCCTCGGCAATGTGACCGCCGCCAACGAGCTCTACCGGGAGTACATTGGTCTGCGTGGCGACGCGGATCCGCCTGACCCCCTCGCCGCCGATGCCGCGGAACGGCTCGGGCAAGGCTAACCCGGACTATTCACCAATCTTCGGCTGCAAGGCCCGATGCACCGCACCCAG
>CBDTWX010000491.1:0-4398 GCA_965364305.1 uncultured Thermoanaerobaculia bacterium | reverse complement strand
GCACCCGATCCAAGGTACCCGAAGGTCAGAAAAATCTCCGTTTGACAATTAACACGTCGCCCGCCAACACGGCCGGATCGGAGCTCTTGCCCTTACGAATCTGAGACAAATCGAAGCTGAGAATCTTCTTTTCTCCGTCGACCTCGCGGTGAACCTCGATCGCCTGGGAGGCAAACTTCCCAACACCGCCGGCTTGTGAAATCGCCTGCAGGAGTGTGAGGCCGAGCGAGATCTCATACTGACCCGGACGCGCGATCTCGCCGGTGATGAAAAAGAGCTGTTTCGCGGATACGAAGAGAACATCACCCGACTTCAAATAGACGTCGCGACCAGCCTCACCCGTCGACAGCTTCGCGGTTGAAAACACCATCGGTGGAGGTGGACCCTCGCCCGGGATCGGCGCCGTCCGGCGAAGCTCGAGCAGTGGCCCGGCGCTCGACTTCAGCCCTCCCGCCTTCGATAACAGCTCCGTAAGGGTGGTCCTCCCTTCGAGGTAGTACGTGCCGGGCCTGGTCACCTCACCGAGCAGAGTGACCGGCTGCGAGGAGAAGACCTTGACCTCGACCTTGAGCTGGACGTCGACGTAGTAGTCCTTTTCCAGCTGACTCTCGAGGACGCCCGCAATCTCGGCTGCCGTCATTCCGGCCACCAGTACCGAGCCGAGGAGCGGAAACGTGATCGTACCGCCGACCTCGACGGTGAACTCTCCCGAGATCTCTTCTTCTTGATACGCCGTCACCTCGAGCACATCACCGACACCGATCGCATAGCCCCGTTCCACGTCTGGTGCTTCCTGCGCCATGCCGGGGATCGCGCAGATCCAGATGATAAGGGCGAACGCGGATTGCAGATTCCTCAAACCCATTGTCGAACCGTAACACACATGGTCGGTACTTCTCACCCCTCACAACAGCAACGCAGAACAGATCCCGAATTGCAGGCTCACATTGTATCTCTTGCCGCATCTCGTCACAAACCACCGCACTCAATCGTCTCGATACTGCATCGGCTATGTTCCCAAGTACTGGGGGCTTGACACCTCGTTTTTGGTCGATTGAACCCGATCGGGTGCGCCCTGCCGAAAAACCTTGCCATCGTGCGGCGATTGGTTCAGAATGAATGAGTGTTCATTCACTATTTCGCGTCCACGGCCTTCCGACACGGAGGCCGGGCATTCGGTCATCAACGAATCGGGAGGTTGATCCATGGGCACTGAGATACGAAAGGCCGCGGTTCTGGGGGCCGGCGTCATGGGGTCCGGCATCGCAGCCCACCTCGCCAATGCAGGGATTCCGGTCCTTCTTCTAGACATCGTGCCGCCCGAACTCACCGCGGAGGACGAGAAGAAGGGCCTCGACGCCCACCATCCGGAGTTCCGAAACAAGTTTTCGCTTGCGGGACTCGAGGGCATCAAGAAGTCGAAGCCCGCCGCCTTGTACTCGAAGCGTTTCCTGCCTCTGATCGAGATCGGGAACTTCGAAGACGACTGGCAGCGGCTTGCGGAATGCGACTGGATCGTGGAAGTCGTTGTCGAACGGCTCGACATCAAGCAGCAGGTCTTCGCCCGGGTCGACGAGGTGAGAAAACCGGGGAGCATCATCTCGTCGAACACTTCCGGCCTCTCCATCGCCGGCATGACCGAGGGCCGTTCCGAGGACTTCCGTCAGCACTTTCTGGTCACCCACTTCTTCAACCCTGTTCGCTACATGAGGTTGCTCGAGTTGGTGGCGGGCGAGGAAACCAAACCGGAGATCATGGAGTTTTTCACCGACTTCGGGCGATTTCGCCTCGGTAAAGGCATCGTGTTCGGCAAGGACACCCCGAACTTCATCGGCAACCGAATCGGCACCTTCGGAATCGCAGCCACGATGAGCGCGATGATGGAAATGGATTACCAGGTCGACGAGGTGGACGCGATCACCGGTCCCGCCATGGGCCACCCTGGAAGCGCCTCGTTCGGCACCGCCGATTTGGTCGGAATCGATGTCCTCGCCCACGTGGTCAACACGATCTACGAGGGCTGTCCGGACGACGAACACCGTGAAATCTTCAGAGTGCCCGACTTCATAGCCAAGATGATCGAGGCCGGTTCATTGGGCCGCAAGACCAAGGCGCAGGGCGGGTTCTTTCGAATTCAAAAAGAACCGGACGGCTCCAAGACCAAGCTCGTCATCGACTGGAAGACCGGCGAGTATCGGCCCAAGAAGCGTCCCGACTATCCGTCCCTCAAACGCGCCAAGCAAACACACGATGTCAGGCAGCGCCTGCGAGACGTCGTCTCTGCGGACGACCGCGCCGGCGCGTTTGCGTGGCGCCTGATTCGAGACACCCTTGCCTACAGCTCGGTCCGCTTCGGCGAGATCTCAGACTCGATCGTCGACATCGACAACGCGCTTCGTTGGGGCTACAACTGGGATCTCGGTCCCTTCGAGACCTGGGACGTGCTCGGCGTCGCCGAGGTTGTCGAGAGGATGGAGGCAGAGGGGGTCAAGCCGGCGCCATGGGTGACCGAAATGCTGGCCGCGGGTCACGAGAGCTTCTATCTCGAGTCGTCAGAGGGGCGCGAATACTACGATCCAGCCACGAAGTCCTATCTCAAGGAACCGAGGCCTGAGACCTTCCTCTTCCTCAAAGAAATCAGGCGCGACGAACAGAAGATCGTATTCGGCAATAAGAGCGCCTCGCTGATGGATCTCGGTGACGGAATCGCCTGCGTCGAGTTCCACTCTGCGTTGCAGCCGCGCATGAACCCCGTCGACGACGAGATCATGGAAGTCATGTACAAGGGCGTCGAGATCGGAGAGCGTGACTTCCGAGGTCTGGTCATCCACCATCAGGGCGAAAATTTTTCCGCCGGCGCGAACCTGCTGATGGTTCTGGAGGGCATCCAAGCGAGCCAGTGGTCGGCCATCGACACGATGATCCGCCGTTTCCAGGGCATGACCAGAAACCTCCTCAAGGCGCGGATCCCGGTGATCACCGCACCCTTCGCCTACACCTTTGGCGGAGGTTGCGAGATCACGATGGGCGGCGACCGGGTGTGCGCGGCAGCCGAGACCTATATGGGGCTTGTCGAGGTCGGGGTCGGGCTGATCCCGGCCGGGGGGGGCTGTTGGGCGATGCTCGAGAGGGTGCTCGAGGGGATCGATACTCCAGTATTGTCCAATATCCCCTTTATCCGAACCGCGTTCGAAAACATCGGCATGGCCAAGGTCGCGACCTCGGGCGAGGAGGCCAGAGACCGCAAATTCCTGCGCCCGTCGGACAAGGTGGAGATCAACCGCGACCAGCAGTTGTGGACCGCCAAGAGAATGGCGATCGGTATGGCCGAGGAGGGATACACGCCACCATTGCCGAAAAAGCTCCACCTCCCCGGCAAGGAAGGTCTCGCCACCCTGGAGATGATGCTTCACAACATGAAACTCACTCACTGGGTCTCCTCACACGACGAAAAGATCGGTCGCCACCTCGGGCGGATCCTGACCGGTGGTGACACCACCATCAACGACCCGGTCAGCGAGCAGACGATCCTCGACCTCGAGCGCGAGGCATTTCTCTCGCTGTGCGGCGAACCCAAGACCCAGGACCGCATCTCCTACATGCTGGTCAACAACAAGCCGCTGCGGAACTGAGAAAGGAGAATCACGATGCGTGAAGCCGTCATCGTTTCAGCAGCCCGCACAGCCATCGGTCGCGCAAAAAAGGGCAGCCTGCGCGACACGCGCCCCGAGTATTTTGCATCGGAGATGATCAAGGGCCTGGTCGAAAGGACCCCTGGCCTCGAAAAGGCCATGGTGAGCGACGTCATCCTCGGTTGCGCCATGCCCGAGGGCGAGCAGGGCATGAATGTGGCCCGGCTGATCACCCTTGCTGCCGGATTTCCGACCGACGTGCCGGCGATTACGATCAATCGTTTCTGCTGCTCCGGCTCCCAGACCATAGCACTCGCCTCCGACACCATCCGCACCGGTAACGCCGATATCGCCATCGCCGGTGGAGTCGAATCGATGTCGATGGTGGAGATGGGGGGCAACAAACCGATCGCCTATCCCGGGCTGATGGATTCGATGCCCAATGCCTACGCCGCCATGGGCACCACCGCTGAGGTCGTGGCTCGGAGATTCGGGATCACCCGCGAAATGCAGGACGAGTTCGCCTACAACTCCCACATGAAAGCGGTCGCGGCTATGGAGGCCGAAAAATTCTCGGAGGAAATCATTCCGCTCGACGTCCGCGTCCGAGAAAACGGCAGCTGGCGCGAGCTTCGTTTCGATACCGACGAAGGCCCACGTCCAGACACGACGATCGAGGGCCTGGCTCGGCTGAAACCAGTCTTCGATCCCAAAGGGACGGTCACTGCTGGCAACGCTTCGCAGATCAACGACGGCGCTGCGGCGG
>CBDTWX010000490.1:0-4407 GCA_965364305.1 uncultured Thermoanaerobaculia bacterium | reverse complement strand
CACATCTTCTGGAAGTTGCTGTTCCAGAAAATCGCGCAGATGTTGGAGGGCTGACGTCCGGCGCTGATTATCGATGTTGGTGTCATCGAAGTAAAGTGCCAGGTAGAGGTCCTGACTGAAGTTCTCCGGCAGAGCTTCCTGGTATCCCTCAGGATCGATCTTTTGCAGCTCCGGGTCCGAAGCAAAGAAGTGGGTGATTTCTACCGGTCTGTCATCCTCGAAGACCTGGAATTCCTCTCGGGTGAGACCGCGTATCGGAACGCCCTGTTTGTCGGTCACCATCACCTCGACGCTGACCAGAGGAACCCTGTAGGGCTCGTAGAAGGTCGCCGCGGGATCTTCGGCCGACTCGTCCGCCAGCGCCCCGTTGGCGCTCAAGGCCGTCACCGCGATCGCGACCGCCGCGACTACGAAAGCATGACCCGCCCACCGCAACAGAACGACTTCAGTTTGAGGTTTCACCTGTCGTTTCCTTTTCCCGGAGTCGATTTCTGATAACCAACAAATCTGGCCACCGACTCGAACGGATACACGGGCATTGTATCCCCATCCGGCAGGATCTCGAGTCCGACGGGTTCCAGTTTTGGGTGGACCGGGGCACGAGGATCCAATTGCTGGGATGAAGACAACCTGAGGGAGGTCTGGCGGGGTTGGTGCGGGAGAACGGGTCTGCGAGACTGGTTGCGGTTTGCAGGGACGAGGAGAGCGACTCATGGGGTACGAATCCGAGGCGGGCCGGTGACGCCGAAGGCGGAGGCTCCCTCCCGACATCGGGTTCGCAGTCGGGTCTGGCCGATTGTGCTGGTGTTCGTGCTGGCGCTGATTCTGCGTCTGTTGTTCTGGCAGGCAACTCCAGATTCGAGCTGGCCGCACTCGGCGTTGTACAAGGGAGACGCTCCGTCCTGGGTCGAGCAGGCTCGAGCCATCGCCGATGCACGACCCTACGAGTTCGACCTTCCCTTGAGGCCCCCTGGGGCTGCCTACCTGATTGCTTTTTTCTGGGGAGACGGAGGCTCGATCGCCACGCTCAAGCTCGTATGGATCCTGCTCGGCGCGGCGGCCGTCGGGCTCCTCTACCGAGCAGCGGCCAGGGACTTCGGATCCACCGCGGGACTGGTCTGCGGACTGGTCTGTGCCGGCTCCACGGGCCTGATGATTCTCTCGACATCGCTCAACAACGAGACCCCGTACCTGGTGCTGGTTGCCGGCTGCATGGTTTGCTGGGCGCCTCTCGTGAGAAGGCCGATGCGCTCGCTGGTCGCAGCGTGGGCAGCGCTCAACGCGGCCGCCTGCCTGATGCGGGTTGAGCACATCGGGTTCTGCTTTTTGGCGAGCGCGTTTGCGGCAGTGTTTTGGTTGCGCGACCGTCCTCGCCGGCAAGTCTTCGGTCATTGCACCCTCGGACTTCTCGTCTTCGTCATCGTGCTCGCACCGTGGCACGTCCAATCCTGGCGCGCCATCCAACGATTCAACAACATCGAGCGTTCCCTTTCCCCGCCCGTCGAGGTCGCACTCCAACAAGTTGAGCAGGCGCTGGTGGGGATTGAATGGACCGAGGACGCCGAGCGGCTACGGGCGCAGCTGCCCGCATTCTGTCGTCGAGAAAGCGCGAGCTTTGTCGCCGCAACGGTGGCCGTTCGTGGGAGGAACAGGGTCACGGCGGCTGATTTCGGAATTCTCGACGAGGCATTCGGGTCGATCCCCGCGCCGTTGCCCGCGAGGCCTTTTGTGACGTTCTACGGAGGGCTCAACTTCTACCTGGCGAACAACCCCGATGCCGGTGTCGGCTTCAATCGGGTGCCGCTCGAACGGCCGCCGCCGCTGGCCGGCGGCGCTCGCCGATACCCGCAATTCCTTGTCAGTGGGCTTCCTCCAGCCGATCTCGCGCTCTCATATCCGCCCCATCTGGAGATCGTGAATCGAGGCTGGGCACTCGGAGGGAAATGGCTGGCAGGACACCCAGGGGAAGCATTCGGTCGAATCATCCAGAGGTTGACCTCGTTTTGGCGTGGTGCCGCCACCGGAATCGGTGGCGCGAATATTCCGGTCGGGCTCTCGGGGCGCCGGGGTCCGGCCGACATGGTGAATCCCAAGAGTTCCTCAGCCAGCGCTGTATGGCGGTTGGCGTGGTTGGTGATTGCCGGGTATGGGCTGATCATCGGGCTTCGCGAAGATGCTCTCGCTATGGTTCCGTGGCTTGTGTTTCTCCTCTCCAAGGTCATCGCCGCAACGGCCTTCTTTGGATACATTCGGCACGGAGCCTCGGTGGTGCCGGTGATGGCGTTGTTCGCCGGTCTCGCCGCTGTTCGGCTGACCCAGGGCGGCGGATGGCCGAGGACGCGCTCCATCGCCCCGATCGCAGCAGCGACTCTGTTGATCGTCCTCGAGATCACTCGCTGGCTGCTCGGACCGCAGATCATGATCGACGGCCGCAGCATCGCCAGCGGCGATCCCTGGCCACTCGACCAACACGTCGAGCGGACTGTGAGCGTTACCTGGTGAGGAAAGCTTCCAGGCCCCGGGCTTACCAGGGAAGGCGCTCGGGGAAGAGCTGAATCTGGTGCTGCCCTTTCAACCGATCGCGATCCCGGCGCGCCTCGCGGGCAAGGTCGGGGGCCCGCTCCCCGACGAGCTCCTGAAAGAGGAGCTCCCGCACCAACTCGTAGGGCACCAGACCGCCGGGGCGTCGTTCGACGACCCTGGCGAGATAGAAGCCGAGCTCGGTGTCGACGATCGCAGACGTCTCACCCGCCGGCAGTGAAAAAACCGCCTTCGAAAGCCCGGGGATCAGATCATCGCGCCCGACCCAGCCGATGTCTCCGTCGTCGGCGGAGCTGGCGTCCTCCGACAGCCTCCGGGCGAGGTCGGAGAAATCTCTTCCCTCGGAAAGTTCTCTCGAGATGCGCTCGATCTTCTCGCGTGCCTCGGCGACCCCCACCGCGTCGTCGCCGCTCGAGTTCGGGGGAGGGTCCTGAGCGACCGGGCTGACCAGGATGAGTTGCACCCGCGCGATTGGTTGGCGCTGAAAGGCGATTTCTCTCAGATCCTCGTATCGCCGTTTGACGGTCGCCTCGTCGATCTGGGCCAGGACCGTGCGCCGGGCGTACAGATCTCGCAACACCTCCTCGCGGTGGATCTTCATCAGAATTTCGAAGAGGGGATCCTCGGTGACCCCGAGCCGTTCGGCCTGGCGAGCGACGACGAGATTGCCCACCGTGTCGGAGAGGAAATCGCTCAACCCGCCGCTTTGCGAGGCATAGGCGTCGCGTTGAGCTTGAGGCAACGTGGCGTAACGGATCATGAGCTCGCCGAGGTTCAGCTCCTGGTCGTCGATGGAAGCGACCACAGTGTCCGGGGCAAAGGCGGTGATGAGCTCGAAATCCTGGGCCCGCAGAATGGCGGGTGTGATCAGCATGAGGGCGCACATCCAACGTGTCGGCGAGCGTCGAAGTTTCGTCAGGGCGGAGATCATTGGCTCCTCATCAATCGTTGTTTTTGTTGTGTCAAAGCTCCTCCATCATGCTATCTGTCATGTACCATATATATAAGAAGCTCTGGCGGGGAAACCCCCCGGTCGACATGACCTTCATAGAGAGAATACAGAGGACATCATGGGGCTCGATGCCGAATCAACCATTCCTCAGCTGAAACTACCGGCCGGCGCTCGGTATCTCCGGCTGACCGCCCTTTCACTCCTGCTGCTGCTCGTTACCGCTTCGCCGATCTTCGCGATCGTTCCTCCCCAGGGCGAGACAAGTGAGCTGCATCAGAGGATGCTCTCCAACCCGGTCCTCTCTCCGACCATCGACCTCGAGGCGATCACCGCGGCCCAACCGAGCCTCCGAGCCGACGTCGCCTCCGCCTGGTCGGCTTTCACCGGCGGGGTGGGCGAACCGGACGGCTGGATCGCCCAGATCGACCGACGCAGCGGTCTGGTGGAGATCGCTGAAGGTGCCGGCGTGCCCTGGGTCCCGGGCTACGGCAACAAGCTCCAACTGGCGGACGCCGCCTCATTTCTGAGCGGCCAGGCAGAGCTCGACATCGGCACGCTCGAGAGCATCGCCCGATCCTTTCTGCCCAAGGTTGCGCCTCTGCTTGGATCCGAGGCCTACACACTGCGCCTCAATCGTCAGGCGTCGGGTCGTATCTCGGATCACCTGTGGTTCGTCGAGTTCGAGGTCTACGCCGACGATCTTCGAGTCGAGGGCGCGCGGATTTTCTTTCGAGTGAACAACGGCAACCTCGTCCAGTTCGGTGCCGAAAAGGTGCCCGCGCCGGGAACGCCGGTTGCCAAGGTACTCCTGAGCCGCGACGAGGCCCTGGCAGAGCTCGAAAGCTACGCCGGTTTGATCGCCGGCCTGGACTGGCTCATCGACAAGGGGTCTCTGGTACTCCTGCCGGTAGCGG
>CBDTWX010000489.1:0-4411 GCA_965364305.1 uncultured Thermoanaerobaculia bacterium | reverse complement strand
GGCACGTCACCTCGAACCTTTCGCTTCGAACGCTGGTGAATAGTCCGGGCTAGCGATTGGTTGACCCGACACACCGATCGTGCCCGCATCCGGTAATTGGGAGACGGGCGGGAACTAAAAATTAAAAACTAAAAACTGATGTGGGACGGTTGGGTGGGCGGCCAGGAATTCCGAATTCCGAATTCCGAATTCCTTCAAAGCCTTACGATCTCGCGTCGTGCAGCGCGAGGCGGAAGGTGCGCCAGAGGATCCTCATGTCGAGACCAAAGCTCCAGTTCTCGATGTAGTAGAGATCGTGGACGATGCGCTGCCGGATCGAAGTGTCACCGCGCAGACCGTTGACCTGCGCCCATCCGGTCATGCCGGCCCGAACTCGATGACGGACGTTGTAGGTCGGGTAACGGCTGCGAAATCTCTCGACGAATTTTGGCTGTTCTGGGCGCGGGCCGACCAGCGACATGTCGCCACGGAGCACGTTGTAGAGCTGTGGGAGTTCGTCGAGATTGGTGCGGCGTAGAATCTCACCGATGTCGGTCACCCGAGAATCGTGTGCGCGGGTCCATCGGGACTCGCCGTTACCCTCGGCATCGACCCGCATGGAGCGAAATTTGAAAAGCCTGAAGGATCGTCCGTCCATTCCCGTCCGAATTTGCGAGAAGAAAACCGGGCCCCCGTCCTCACGCTTGACAAGCCAGGCGATGATTGGAAAGAGCCACGACGTCGCCAGCAACAACAGCGCGGACGCCGCGATGTCGAACGCCCGCTTGACGATCTGGTTCCAGCCCTCGAGAGGAATCTGAGTGAGGTTGATCAGGGGCAGACCATCGAGATCCTCGATTCCCGCGCGCATCACGTAGTACTGGAGGACATCAGGCACGACTTTGATATCGACGAGCAGCTTGCCCGCTTGGCGAACCAGCTGCACCGTCCGGTAGTGGGCGGCCAAAGGAAGGGCGATCATGACCTGGTCGACTCCCTTTTCAGCCACCATCTGTTCCAGAATCTGCGTGGTGCCGAGTACCGGCGCACCCTGAAAGACGCGTCCCTGTCTCCCGGGATCATCATCCAAGAAACCGACAACGGAAAATCCATACTCGGTGTGGGCGTTGAGCCGCTCGACGACCTGTCGGCCGAGATCCCCGGCACCCACCACCAGCACGCGCTGTAAATTTCCGCCTGATCGGCGGATACGGGCGAGAGCGGCGACGATGGCATATCGCAGTACGCTGACAAAGAGGGCGTCCGCGACCGCGAAGATGGTCAGGAAGAGCCGCGAGTAGGTGAAGTCGGGCGGCCGGTAAAAGGTCAGACCAGCGGTGAGGAGGACCGTCGCCAGCATCACCGCGAGCACCACCCGCATTGCTTCTTCGAATCGCGACCGCATTCGGCGCCGGTGATACAGACCCTGGAAGTAGAAGACCGCGGGAAACAGGGCCAGCACGACCGGCAACAGCTGGAGGTACTTGTCGAACGGCGGCATGCCTTTTGTCACCGGCTGGATCTCAACCACGAAGCGGAGCCAGTAGGCGAGAGAAAAAGCCGAGGCCGTGGCCGAGAGATCGCCGATCAACTGCAAGAGGACCTGAATCTGGCGACGGCGTTCAATCACTGTCGCGCCTCGCCAAAGCCCAAACGATCGAGCAGAAAACCGAATCGCGTTCGGAATCGTTCCCGCGAGAAGAGATCGGCGCGATGCTGCAGCTGGCTGACATCCCACCCCCTTTCGAGGACCCTCGAGGTGGCATCGACTAACGCTTCGACCGAGGATTCCTCGGCCAGATCACCCTCGAGACCCGCCCGTACGATGTCTGCGGTGCCCGATTGGGCGAGGCCGACAACCGGAGTTCCGCACGCCAGGGCCTCAACCGAGACCATTCCGAAGTCCTCGACGTTGGGCACCAATAAGGCCGCGGCGCGGCGGTAGGCGTCGCGGAGGCCATTGCGATCGAGCCAACCCAGGAATTGGACATCAGGGCCACCGAGGCGTCGCAGTGCGCGCATTCGTGGTCCGGTGCCGACAATTTCGAGCCTGCGACCGAGCTTTCTGGCAACCGCAATCGCGACCTCCACTCTCTTGTACGGAACCAGGGCCGCGACCGTCAACAGATTGTCCCCCGGCATTCCACCCGGGGTGAAATACTCGGTCGCCACGGGAGGTGGTATCACCTCTGCGGATCGATTCCAGTAGTGCTTGATCCGCCATGCCACCAGGCGGGAGTTGGCGACCAAGCGGTCGACTCGGGCCGACGACACCATGTCCCACTGACGAAGCCGTGCAAATCGCAACTCAACGAAAGGCCGCAGCACCCGCGGCAGAGGATCGAGATACTGGGCACGCTGATCCCAGACGTAGCGCATGGGAGTGTGGACATAGCTGAGGTGAAATGCCCCCGGAGGCGGAATAACGCCCTTGGCAACAGCATGGGACGTCGATATGACCAACTCGGCGTCTGGAAAGGCGAATGACTCGGCCGCCGCCGGCATGAACGGCAGAAGGTGTCGCCAGCGACGTCCTCCGAACGACGCCGCCTGCAACCACGATGTGCGAATCGTGTGCTCCTCGAGGAGCGGTGCGACGCTGCCCGTTCGGTGGACCAGGGTGTAGATGGGGGCATCGGGAAAAAGGCGCGCGATGTCGTAGAGGACCCACTCGCCGCCACGCATCCCGGTCAACCAATCGTGAACCAGGGCAACCCGCAATCAGACCTCCCCGAGCGCGAGCCGGTAGACGGCTACCGTCTCGTCGACCGTCCGCTCCCAACTCAGGCTCTCGGCCCGCCGCCGCCCCGCATCGATCATTCGACGGCGCAGAGGATCGTCCACCAGGACCTTTTCCAAGGCCTCCGCAACCTCGTCCACCTCGAGCGGGTTCACAAGCCGCGCGGAACCCTCCCCGAGCTCGCGCATCGCACCGAGATTGGATGTCACCACCGGCAGGCCGGCGCACATCGCTTCCAACACCGGCAGACCAAACCCCTCGTAAAGTGAGACGTGCAAAAGCACCGCAGCCATATGGTACAACGCATGCAGGTGGGCGCGCGGGACGCGTCCCAGCATTCTCACTCGATCCCCGAGTCCAAGGTGCTCAGCGCGGTTCTGCAACCGGCTCTCCGCATCGGCGCCACCTAGGAAAACCAGCTGGCCGGGCACTCGATGCTTTCTCACGGCGAGATAGTAGGCGCGCAGGACGAGATCGAGGTTCTTGTGCGGTTTGTCGTTGGCCACCACCAGAATAATCGGTGATCGCAGTCCGTAATGGGTCTTGAGGTGTTCGAGGTCGGTTCTGGCCGGCCTCTCCGCCAGAAGTGGATCCACCCCATTTGCAACGACCACGAGGTTCTGCGGATCCGCAGCAAAGAGGTTGATAAGGTCTCGGCGCGAGGACCGGGAGACGGTGATCACACGACGTGCTCGACGGAGAGCGGATCGAATCATCAGCCGCAGATAGATGCGGGCCAGATGCGGGTGGTCCTTCGGGGGATAAAACAGCTGGATCAGGTCGTGGATTGTCACCACCACCGGTTTTGGCACCAGGCGCGGAGCGACGTAATGGGGGAAGTGCACCAGGTCGATCCGCTCCCGCCAGAGAGCCGCGGGCAGCTGCACGTGCTCGGCTATACCGTACCCACGGGCCGAGGTGGTGATGACCCGGGCTCTCGGAGCGAGGGCCGCGACACGGTCCTCGTGGCCGGATCGCGCCACCACCGTAAGCTCGAGATCAGGACGAGAGTCGAGACCACGAAGGAGAGCCCGCAAATACGTGCCAATGCCAAAGTCGGTGAGCTTTCGCCCGTCGAGCGCCAACCGCATTCCCATGTCGTCATTGTAGCGGTGATTTTCGCCCACCCACCCGCCCGATCCTAGCCCGGACAATTCACCAGCGTTCGAAGCGAAAGGTTCGAGGTGACGTGCCCAGGGTCTTTTTCGACCCGAGGGGCGCGGAGGCGTATTTGACAGTACGTCGAGCACCCCGAGGCGAGAAAACGGCGCTGGGTACGGTGCATCGGGCCTTGCAGCCGAAGATTGGTGAATAGTCCGGGCTAGATGCTGGATGCTAGATTCCTTGCCGTGCAGCCGAGACGGCTGCGCCACAATCAAAAGGATCGAGATTATCTTGTCGTGCATTCGTCTCGGATGCACACGAGGCAGCGTCATCGGCAGCAGCAACAGGAACAGATTCAGCGGCAGGTTTCAGAGGCGGTCGTCAGCGACAGGAACAGGAAGCAGCGACTGCGACAGTAGACAGGGACAGTGATCAGCGCCAGGAACAGCGGCAGGGGTGGTCGTCAGTAACAGTGTCGGTATCTGCCGCTCATGTCTCCTGTGGCCCGGGCGTCTGCGTGGATCTGCGTGATCTGCGGTTTCTCCGGCGGGCGGGTGGACGGAAATTCCTAACTCCGAATTCCTAATT
>CBDTWX010000488.1:0-4509 GCA_965364305.1 uncultured Thermoanaerobaculia bacterium | reverse complement strand
CCCCCCCAAACGAGCCGGACCGTTGACAAGGGCCACCATCCCGATGCGGTCTTCGAGATCGATCTCCATCCTGGCGTACAGCCCCACCATGCCGCCAGTGTGTGCGAGGAAGTCGTGGCCGCCGACCTGATCGACGCCCATTCCATAACCGTAACCATCGCTGTCGTTGTCACCGATCGGTTCGCTGGTGTAGGCCGTGGCAAAGGCGTCGAAGGCGTCTTCGGATACGATTCGCGACTCCGGTCCCTGCCCCTTCTTCATCAGCATGCGCATGTACGCCGCCATGTCGGTCGCGGTGGACTGGATGCTGCCGTCCCCCATCCAGTACTCGAGGAATGGCGCCTCCACCAAGGGGTAGGAGCGGTGGGTTGGGCGGTCGTCGTAAGCCGAGATGTAGCCCGTGGCCTGTTCCGTCCGGGTGTCGAGCTCGATGGATGGATTGCTGTGGTTCATTTCCAGGGGCTCCAGGATGAGCTGCTCTATCACGTCCGCATAGGCCTCGTTCGAAAGCTCTTCCAAGAGCACGCCCAGGGCCTGATAGCCCACGTTGGAGTAGTGGTACTTCTCTCCAGGCGGCCACGCGGTGGCCTGGTTGCGGATTGCCCAGGCCATGAAGCGACCGCCAGGGATATCGTCACGGTTGGCCGGGATGCCCGCGGTGTGGGTGAGCAGATGATGGCCGGTAACGGGCTCGAATCCGCTCTGCACCTCCCACCAGGGGAGGTACTCCTCGATGGGCCGGTGCGGGTCGAAGCGCCCCTCGTCCCACAAATGCATCAGCGCCAGCGCGGTGAAGCTCTTGCTGATCGAGCCGATCTGGAAGAGAGTCTCGCGGCTCACCGGGGTTCGATCTCTTAGATCGGCGAACCCGTAGTAGCCCTCATACAACAACTCGTTCTCTGTGGTGATGGCCAGTGCGAGCCCCGGCGTGCCGGCCTCTCCCATTGCGGCTTCCACCATCTGGTCGATGGCCTGAAATGCCTGCTGATAGGGGTCGGATGGCTGCTGGGCACATGCGATCAAGCTGAGAAGAATCGTGACCGCGGCGAGGGACTTCCATTGAGCGTGCATGAAACGAGCATACTACCGGCCCCTGGCGCGAACGCCGACGACGTCGAGTGGGGGTGCAGTGCCGGCGTTCGACCCGCCATTCGACGCTGGGGATTCGCAGCATCAACTCGGGATCGCCTGGCAGCTGCTCCGAGGCCGGCACACGCTGCATGACTTTCCTTCAATCAGGCCACATTTCGAGAGCCATGACCGCGGCCCTGCAAGGTGACCCTTGGTCCTATTGCTGCGAGGCGAAAGCACCTTCAACCACTGCGGCAAAGACGCAAAGAACCGCTCAATCACTGGACCGGGGTCCATACAGTCCGCGTAACTGGTCGAGATCGCCGCTCGACAGGGGGGAGACGCTCGGAATGTCGTCGCGCGACCCGAGTTGATCGCGAAACCGGTGGAAAAAGCGAGGAATGTCGCCCCCGAAGCCGAAGAAGTACATGATGTCGCGAAAGTCTGCCGTGTGTGCCAATCCCAGCGCATGCCCTAGCTCGTGCACGCAGGTCAAGTAGACGATGGTTTCCCGAAACAGGGAATCTCGGCCGGCATCTGCGGCGAGATCCGGCCCGAGCGCCTCGATGTCAGGGCGGATGAACACGGCGGCGCCACGACGTCCGTCGATGAGGAGCGGCCGCGTCTCACCGTAGTAGCCGGAATTCGCCTCCACGAAGTAGATTCTCACGAGCGCCAGCGCTTCCGGGGCAGGCTCGAAGCGCAAGATCCCACCGCTCACCCGTGCCCACGCTTCGAGCGCCCATTCGGCCAGGCCGCGGTCGCTTTCGCGGTACTTGGAGCCGCGCTCACCGGGGGCGATGTAGTAGGTGATCGGTCGGCTGGCATCCAGCGCGGCAGAATCAGCGCTCTGGTCTTGTTGGACGAGGGCCCCGTGACCGGCCGCAGCCACCAGGAAAGCGGTCGCGGCCAGAGCAGCACGGGACCACCGGCCCCTTTGGTTTCCATCGCCCTGGGGGAGGCTCCCTCTTAGCGTCTCGGCCCACATCTGGCGCAACCCTTTTTTGTCGATCGCATCGTACACTGTCGCAGATCCAACGCTATCCAGATCGACCGAAGAGGTGGCCTCTCGAAACAGCTCTTCCCAACCCACCCGAGGTTGGGGACCGGCGCAAGCACAAAGAGCCCAACAGATCCATGCCACAACTGGCCAACTCGACCTCATACGATTCGGCCTCCTACCGTGACAATCGGATATCGTACTCGTGTTCACGACGTGTCCTGCCCGATCCGGTCATCGCCGGAGCTCCACGGCCGACTGCAATCATCCGGTCCGGACCGGGGAAGCGCCCACCACCTCGGCCGTACGCAGTTGGAGGTCTTCAATGTCGCGACCCTTCGTTACGCTCCTCATGGTCGGCGCAACCGTCGTGCCGACCTTCTCGGCAACTTCGCAGGGCGAGACGGGACCGCCGGATCCCGCGCTCTACCAGGCTCTCGAGTATCGATTCGTCGGACCCTATCGAGGCGGCAGATCGAGCGCGGTAGCAGGAATTCCCGATAGCCCCCACACCTTTTTCATGGGCGCCTCCGGCGGCCTGTTCCGCAGTGACAACGCTGGCGAGAGCTGGGTGAACATCTCGGACGGGCAGTTCGGCGTCTCGACGATCGGCGCGATCGCGGTCAGCCCGAGCGACTCGCAGGTGCTCTATGTGGGCACGGGTCAGTCGACGATCCGCGGCAACGTGGCGCTCGGCGATGGGATCTACAAATCGACCGACGGCGGCCAAAACTGGACGAACGTCGGACTTGCCGACGCCGGACAGATCGCGCGGATCCGCATCCACCCCACCGACCCGGACACTGCATGGGTCGGGGTCATCGGCAACCCGTTCGTACCGAACGAGACCCGGGGGGTGTTTCGGACACGAGACGGCGGTTCCACCTGGCAGAAGGTCTTCTACGTCGACGATCGCACCGGCATCGCCGACCTGGCCCTCGACCCGTCGAATCCACGCGTCCTCTACGCCACAGCCTGGACGGTGGAACGCAAACCGTGGACGATCGTCTCGGGGGGCGGTGCCGACGGAATCTACAAGAGCGCCGATTCGGGTGAGACCTGGCAGCGCCTGGAGGGTGGGCTTCCGACCGGGCTGGTGGGCAAGATCGGCGTGACCGTGTCGCCGGCCGATCCGTCACGCCTGTGGGCCCTGGTCGAGGCGATCCCAGAGGTCGCCCGCCTGTATCGCTCCGACGACGCCGGGGCGAACTGGACGCGTATCGAGAGCAACGTCGCGCGTCGCCTTTACCAGCGCTCCTGGTACTACATGCACATCTACGCCGACCCTCGCGACCGGAGTACGGTCTACGTGCTCAATGTCGACATCTTCCGCTCGCGCGACGGTGGCGCCACCTTCGAGCAACTGTTCCCCAATCACGGCGACGGCCACGACCTGTGGATCAACCCCGAGGATCCGCGCATCATGATCCTCGCAGACGACGGTGGGGGTGAGGTGTCTCTCGACGACGGGGCGACGTGGTCGACCTACCTGAATCAACCGACCCCCGAGATGTACTACGTGTTCGTCGACAACCTCTTCCCCTACAACCTGTACGGGCCGCAGCAGGACAACAGCACGATCCGCATCCCGAGCCGTTTCACCGGAGCATTGACACCCTACGGCTACTGGCAGGACGTCGGCGGCGGCGAGCCCGGCCACATCGCGTTCGACCCCGACGACCCGACCGTGATCTACTCCGGCAACCTGTCCGGCGAGTTCTCGCGTGTGAACCTGGCCACCGGCGACTGGCAGGAGATTCTTCTCTATCCGCAAATGGAATTCGGTCTGGCACCCAAGGACCTCAAATACCGGTTCCACTGGAACGCGCCGGTACGCTTGTCGCCGCACGACCCGAGCGTCCTCTACCACGCCTCGCAGTACGTGCACCGCTCCCGCGACGGTGGCCACAGCTGGGAGACGATCAGCCCTGATCTGACGACCGACGATCCCGAGACCCAGGAGACCTCGGGCACGCCGATCACCCGCGAGAACGACGGCATCGAGATCCACAACGCCCTGCTGTCGTTCGAGGAGTCGCCGCTCGAGCGGGGGCTGATGTGGGCCGGATCCGACGACGGCCTGGTGCACGTGTCTCGCGACGATGGCGCCAGCTGGGAAAACGTCACCCCGCCCGGTCTGCCCGAGCACGGCCAAGTGCGCATGATCGAGCTGTCACCCTACGACGTCAATCGAGTCTTCGTGGTGGTGACGAACTACATGCTCGGGGATCGTCGCCCTTACGTCTTCCGCACCGAGGACGGCGGCCGGTCCTGGGACCTGCTGACCGACGGCGGCAACGGGATTCCCGCCGATCGGCCGGTCCGAGCCTTGCGCGAGGATCCGAAGCGGCGCGCGCTGCTGTATCTGGCCACCGAGAGCGGCGTGGCGGTGTCGTTCGACGACGGCGCGTACTGGCAGTCGTTGCAGCTGAACCTGC
>CBDTWX010000487.1:0-4509 GCA_965364305.1 uncultured Thermoanaerobaculia bacterium | reverse complement strand
CCGCCGCGCGCGGCGAGGTAAGGATGACGGCTTCGAGGCTCGGACCGAGGGGCGGCAGCTCTCTGGGAGGTGTTGGCACCATACGGTAGACTTCCACCGGCAGCACCGCATGGCCGGCCTCGGTCAGGATCTGGGGCAGCTCCGGCCGTCGGTCGTGCCCGCATGCAAAGATGATGGTGGTCGGTCGACCCAACTGTTGAACGAGCTCTATGGCCAGCTCCCGTCCGGTTCCCGCACCGACGAGCTCGACATCGAGCCCCACTGCCTCGGCCGTCCGTGCAGTGCTCGGACCCACTGCAGCCGTGGGGCACCTCAGCAGTTCTTCAAGGCCACGTTCGGCGCAGTGCGCCGCAAACCGCTGCGGCGCGCGCGGCGAAGCCAGAACTGTCCACGGCCTTTCGACGGAAACCGCGACGCACTCGATGACCGCACGCCAGCCGCTGTCGTCGGTGACATCCTCGACGCGGAGTACCGGATAGGGGCGGATCTTGATGCCACAGGGATCAAGCAACCTCTGCAGCTCAGCACAGTCCGCCGGATGACGGGTCAGGAGCACGAACCGGCTCACGAATTGACCACCGTCGGCATCGCCATCTTGAGGGCCTCGAAACAGACCTGAGCCGCCGTCGCCGGGTCAATCGCCAGGCCACCGACCCGAGCAACCTGTGCTTGGGTGACCTCGTCATCGATTTCGCCGAGCACCGCGCGCAGCCGAAGTCCGTTCTCGTCCTCCGTGGCGAGACACCCCAGCGGCAGATGGCAACCTCCGCCGAGGAGCTCGAGGAGACCTCGCTCGGCCTCGACACATCGCGCAACCGCCGGGTCGTGGAGACGGGCTAGCGGCCGGGTGACGGGGTCCCCGGCCCTGCTTTCGATGGCGAGTGCGCCCTGTCCCGGGGCGGGCAACATGATCTCGGGGGCGAGCTCGATGCATTCCACGTCTCCGAGGTCGAGCCCGAGGCGCTGCACCCCGGCCGCAGCCAAGAGGATCGCGTCGTAGTCACCCTCATGCAGCTTGCGAATACGGGTCGGCACATTCCCGCGCAGCGCACGAATCTCGACTCTGGGGCTGCCGGCGAGTATCTGGGCAGCGCGGCGCAGGGACGAGGTGCCGACGACGGTATCGTCCGGTAGGCCGATGGGGTCGGTGGGTGAAGGCCGTAACAGCCCTGGTTGGGCGAGCAGCAGATCCGCCGGGTTCGCCCGCTCTGGAACGGCCGCGACCTCGAGCCCATCCGGCTCCTCCGTTGGGAGGTCTTTGAGGGAGTGGACCACCAGATCTACACGGCGATCGAGGAGGGCCTCCTGGAGCTCCTTGGTGAAAAACCCCTTGCCCTCCATCTTGTGAAAGGCCACGTCCTGGATACGGTCGCCGCGGGTCTTGATGATCTCGATCTCGGCGGCGATGCCGAGCTTGTCCCGTAGCATCCCGGCAACCGTCCGTGCCTGCCACAGGGCGAGATCCGAGCCCCGGGTTCCCAGGCGGAGCGGTGGGGGAGAGGTCATTCCTTGGGGTCCCCTCCGATGCCGTTCTTCGCCTCGAGGCCGTTGAGGAAACCGTCGATCACCGCACTCGAGTGATGCCAGGCTGCACCTTTGAGACCCATGAGAGGCACCTGCACGAGCCGCTTGGCGAGAGAGCTGGCCAACCGCTCGACGGCCTCTCGATCGGCCTCCTCGAGGTGGGCGAGGTCCTTGCCGAAGCTGTGGCGGACCGCCTTTTCGGCGACCTCCTGAAAGGACTGATTGAGGCTGCGCGCCGCCGGCGAGAGGGCCCGGTCGAGAAGGTGGCGGCGAAGAATGGTGAGCTGGTGATCGACCAGTTGCTCACAGCGGGCCATCTCCTGGAGGCGGCGCTGCCGATTGGTCTCCGCCTCCTCGCGCATCTCCTCGATTCCGTGCAGCGACACCCTGGCCAACGCACCGACCTCGGGTGCGACGTTGGGCGGCATCGCCAGATCGATCACCAACAAGTCCTCGTCGTCTGGAAGGCGGTCACGAACAGCTGCCACGCGGTCGCGGCCGAGCAGGGTGCTCTCAGACGAAGTTACCGCGACGATCGTGCCGACATCCGGCGGCGTGGCGATAGCGTCTTCGAGCAACACGGTCGAAGCGAGAGGATCCTCGGCCACCATCGCCTGCGCCCGCTCTGGAGTACGGTTGGCGACGATCACCGGGCGTTCAGCATCTGCCGTGCGGACCAGGCGGAACGCCTGGCGGGCCATCTCGCCCGCACCGAGGATCAACACCGGTGCGGCTGTGCTCGCTAGGTGGGTGTGGAGGGTCCGCTCAACCAGGGTTACGAGCGAGACCGGACGTCGGGTCAGCTCTGTCTCGGTGCGAATCCTCTTGGCGAGATGGAAGGACTCGTGAAAAGTCTGGTCGAGTATTCCCCCGAGGAGACCGCTCTTGTGAGCGATCTCGTGCGCCTGTTTGGCCTGGCCGGTGATCTGCGCCTCTCCGACCATCATCGAGTCGAGCGCGGAGGTGACCCGAAAGAGATGATTTACCGCCGCCCGCCCGAAGTGGACATACAGGCCGTCGTCATCGGGGAGCTGGCAGGCGCCATCGGTGAGGTCGTGGAGGCTTCGGCGGAGGTGGAAAAGGAGGGGGTTGGTGTGGATTCGAGTTTCGCCCCGAAAGTAGAACTCGACCCTGTTACACGTGCCGAGGTAGACAAGCTCGGAAAATCCGGCCAGCCGCGCGAGATCGACCAGGTTTTCACGCGGAAACTCGGCCGGCAGGGCTGCCGCGGCGAGCTGATCCACGTGCACGGTGCGGTAGGACGTTCCGACGACGCCGATTCGATCCAAGCTCAATCCTCCCGGCATGGATTCTACGCGACAACGCGTCTGGATTCAGTCACAAAGGAGTAAAACCCGCCTCTAATTTCGAAATCGAGATTCAAGCTCTTAAATATTGGAGCCGATCGACAGGGTTTTTGGCCCTCACGGTGTCACTCCCCGAATCCGCCGGCCAGAGCTTGAGAAAATTTTCACACAGCCATTGAGAAATTCTCGTGACAGGAGTAATCTCGACATCCATGGCACGGGGTCAACCCTTGCGGGGGACGCCGGGTCGAGATCGACAGGAGGGAGTTCGAACCGGCCTATGAGTCAAGCCGTAGGGTTTTTGAGTTCGACGCTGGGCAAGAAGATCTTGATGGCCGTCACCGGCATCATTCTCTTTGGCTTCGTAGTTGGCCACATGCTCGGCAATTTACAGATCTATCTGGGCGAGGAACGCCTCAACCACTACG
Source organism: uncultured Thermoanaerobaculia bacterium (assembly GCA_965364305.1). Lineage (GTDB taxonomy): Bacteria > Acidobacteriota > Thermoanaerobaculia > Thermoanaerobaculales > Sulfomarinibacteraceae > Sulfomarinibacter. The sequence continues at coordinate 1,250 of CBDTWX010000487.1, read as the reverse complement.
CGGAGCTACTTCAGGCGAACAAGCCGTTCCTGTGGTCATTCCGAGGGGTCATGCTCTTCTGCGTCGGCGTCCACATCATCGCGGCGGTCCAGGTGTGGCTTCGCAACCGCGCCGCACGGCCCGTCAAGTACAGGGTTTTTCGACCACCGGCGGTCGATTACGCGGCGCGGACGATGGTCTGGAGCGGCCCGATCCTGGCGCTCTTCATCACCTACCACCTCCTCGACTTCACGGTGGGTACGGTCAATCCGAACTTCGTGCGCGGAGAGGTCTATCAGAATGTCGTTGCCAGCTTCAGCAACCCGCTGATCGCGATCTTCTACATGGCCGCAAATCTCCTCCTGGCGTTCCACCTCTACCACGGGCTGTGGAGCCTCTTCCAGACAATTGGTTGGGACCACGCCAGTTACGGGTGGGTGCGTCGCGGCCTGGCGGTCGTCTTTTCGGTGCTCATCGGCGCCGGCAACATTTCCATCCCGTTGGCCGTGCTGACGGGCGTGGTGCGATAGGGAGGTGGCGGGATGAAACTGGATGCACGCATTCCGTCGGGTCCGCTGGCCGAGAAGTGGCAGCGGCTGAGGGACGATCTCAAGCTCGTGAGCCCGGCGAACAAACGCAAACACTCCATCATCGTCGTCGGCACGGGGCTTGCGGGCGGCGCGGCCGCCGCCAGCCTCGGCGAGCTGGGTTACAGGGTCAAGACGTTCTGTTATCAGGACAGCGCCCGCCGCGCACACTCGATTGCGGCGCAGGGCGGCATCAACGCCACCAAGAACTATCAGAACGATGGCGACACGGTTTTCCGCCTCTTCTACGACACCATCAAGGGAGGCGACTACCGGGCGCGTGAGGCCAACACCTATCGTCTCGCCGAGGTGTCGAGCAACATCATCGACCAGTGCGTGGCGCAGGGCGTCCCCTTCGCGCGCGAGTACGGCGGCTATCTCGCCAACCGGTCGTTTGGCGGAGCGCAGGTTGCACGGACCTTTTACGCGCGTGGGCAGACCGGCCAGCAGCTGCTGCTCGGCGCCTACGCGTCGCTCAACGCGCAGGTGGCGGCGGGGAACGTCGAGGTCTACCCGCGGACCGAGATGCTCGACCTGGTCGTGATCGACGGCCGGGCCCGGGGTATCGTCACCCGCGACATGGTGACCGGCATGGTCGAGTGCCACGTCGCCGACGCGGTGCTGCTGTGCACCGGCGGTTACTCCAACGTCTACTTCCTGTCGACCAATGCCAAGGGATGTAAC